>JAQGPE010000167.1 GCA_028293225.1 Akkermansiaceae bacterium
GCCCTCATCTCCAAAAGGCCCACGGCCACCGGCCGCACTTCACCATCTACGCCATCTATCGTAATAATCTCCATCCCCGGCAACCTCCCGAGCCTCTCCTCTTGACTCCCGCCCCGGATCGCTGACCATGCGGCTGCCATGAGTGAGCAGCCGGCGCGGCATTCAAAAACCAAAACGCTCATCCTGGGCAGCCTCGCCCTCGCCTTCCCCCTCGCCGGCCTGGCGATTCAGCTGACCACCCGCCACCTCCGCAAGAGCTGGAAGGAAGAGGACACCCGCCTCGCCGACGCCCTCTACGTCCGCCGCATCGAAGTCCGCCCCGCCGCCGGCTCAACCAGCATCCTGCTGAAGCTCAACAACGCCTCCGCGAAAAACTGCACCGGCTTTTCCGTCGAGCTGTCCTGGTCCGGCGGCAACTCCGTGGGCGGCCGGGAAACCAGGGATTTCAAACTGCCCGTGCCGATGGGTCAGGACCTCGCCCTGCCGCCTTGGCTTTGCCCGGTGGCGGATCAGAAGGACCTGGTGTGGACGGCGCGGGTGACCGGCGTGAACGGCTCCTGACCAGAAACCCGAACCTCATGATGGATGGAAAGAAAAGCAGGCCGGAGAACCCCGAAGTGGCCGGGGCCAAGCCGCTCAATCCCTGGCTGCTCTTGCCCTTTCCCTTGGTGCTCGGCCTGCTGGCCTGGCTGAACTGGTCCGGCTTTCACGCCGAACAACTGCGCCGCTCCCGCCTGGAGGATCGCCTGCTGATCACCGCCTATGAGACCGTGGCCGGTGCGGACGAGAAGACCACCGAGACCCACATCACCGTGCGCAACACCAGCGCCACGGACCTTCATCGCGTCAGCCTGGAGATGACCTGCCAGGCCCCCGGCATGGGCCGCACCACCTGGCCCCACGAGTTCGTCACCGCCATCCCCAGCGGCGCCACCGTGCGCCTGCCAGCCTGGGAACTCGGCGTCTCCCTGGGCGTCGGCACCAGCTTCGACTGCCGCGTCACCGCCGCACGGTAGCCCCGCCGCCGCCGCCGATGAATTCCTTCGGCGGCCTGCCCATCTCGCGACTGAAGGCGGTGCTGAAACTACTCGCCGACTCGTAGCCCACCGCCAGCGCCGTCTCCGCCACCGACATCCTCCCGCTGGCCAGCAGGTTCCTGGCCACCGCCAGCCGCCACTGCAGCAGGTAGTTCATCGGAGTGATCCCCACCACCCGCGCGAACCGCTCCGCAAAGGACGACCGCGACATCCCCGCCACCTCCGCCAGCGCGCCCAGCGACCACGGCCGCGCCGTCTGCGCATGGATTCCGTGCAGCGCCGCCGCCAGTTGCGGATCCCGCAGGCCCGCCAGCAGGCCGCCCGCTTCCACCCCGCCCTGCACGGATCGCAGCGCCTCGACCAGCATGACCTCGATCAGCCGCGTCAGCACAAACGACCGCCCCGGCCGCTGCTCGCGCGCCTCCCGCCGGATCAGTTCGACCACCGGCGCCACTCCGCTCATCGCCGGTTCCCCGGCCCGGATCAGCAGCATCCCCGGCAGCAATTCCAGCAGGATCGAGGCATTGACCGCGTCGAAAGCGAAGTAGCCGCCCAGCAGGCTCGCCCCCGCCTCCGCGGCAGGGTCGCCATGCCACAGCTCCTCCACCCCTTCCTCCGCCGGCGTGGGCGAGAACGCCACCGCCTCCGTCTCCGGATCGCTCGCCAGCGTGAACCCCGGCATCGCCGGAAACAGCACGAAGTCCCCCGTCTCCAGCGTCGTCGCCGCCATCCCGTCCACCGCCAGCCAGCACCGCCCCTGCAGCACCAGCGCAAAACTCGGCTGCCCGAACTCCGCATACCTTACACCCCACCGCCCGCTCCCCCGGACGATCTTGGCCCCGATGGCTTGCGGTTTCAGCAACGTGACGACAGCGGCGAGGGCATCCATAGATGGGACGAATTCAAATGAATACCGGATCAACCATTATAGCAAGTCCAATCCATTTCTGCCATCGTCCCAAAACCACCTACAAAAACATGACATCCACCATCCTCATCACCGGCTGTTCCTCAGGCTTCGGCAAAGCCACCGCCCAGCACTTCCTCGCTCACGGCTGGAACGTCATCGCCACCATGCGCACGCCGCAGCCCGGCCTGTTCACCGAAAGCGAACGCCTCTTGGTCACCGCGCTCGACGTCACCGTTCCTGACAGCATTTCCGCCGCGATCGAAACCGGCATCGCCCGCTTCGGAAAGATCGACGTCTTCGTCAACAACGCCGGCATCGGCATGTTCTCCGCCCACGAGGTCACGCCCGACGCCACGATCCGCCAGGTTTTCGAAACGAACACCTTCGGCGTGATGGCCGCCAACCGCGCGATCATCCCTCACATGCGCGAACGCCGCGCCGGGACGATCATCAACGTGACCTCCAGCGTGGGCATCGCGCCGATGCCGCTGGTGGCGGTCTACACCGCCAGCAAATTCGCGGTCGAGGGTTTCTCGGAGTCGCTGTCCTACGAACTCGCCCGCTTCGGCATCCGCGTGCGGATCGTGGAGCCGGGGCTCGCACCGACGACGAGTTTCGGCGCCAACTCCGGTGACCGCTGCGACAACCTGGTGCCGGAAGCCTACGCCGCGTATGCCGGCCGCTACCTGCGATCGATGCAGGACTACCCGACCGCCTACGCCAGCGAAGCCGACATCGCGGAAGCGGTCTACGCCGCCGCGACCGATGAGGCGCCGCAACTGCGCTACCCGGCCGGGCCCGACAGTGTGATGATGGCGGAGCTGCGGCGCACGCTGCCGGAGCAGGAGTTCATGACGCGGATGCGCGGCATGTTCGGCGGCAATCCGGAAGATTGAGCCCGCGTGAGAAGATCGTGCCGACGATCTGAACCGCGGACGGACTATTGCTTTGCGGCGTCTTTCATGCCCGCCGTAGATCGCGTTTGTCATGCAATTATCGTTTCGCGCGTTGGTCCTTTCCGTAATTGCTGCAGTCCTGCCTGCCGGGGCGCAGACCAGCCTGGCACCGATCGCGCCGAGCTGGTCTCCCGCCAGCATCCTGGCGTGGGATCCGGCGACCGATCCGGTGGCCCCTTTCAATGTCAGCCAAGTGCCGCTGGCGGCGCGCATTTCCCCGCCGAAGGCCAGTGAAAATGCGGCCCTGTCCACGCTGCTGAATGTGAACCCGTATGCCCGGCCGAAGGAGGGCAAGGTGGAGGCGCTGATCTCCTGGAACTCCATCCCGGCCGCGGCGCAGGGCTGGCGCAGCACGCGAGTCTACGCGCCGACGACGTGGCAGTACATGGATGTGGTCGGCCACTGGGGCGGCTCCGGTGGCGTGATCTCGATCCCGAACGCGCACATCACCGACGCCGCGCACCGCAATGGCGTGTCGATCCACGGCCTGGTCTTCCTGGCACCGCGGGTCTACGGCGGCACCACCGCGGTGGTGAACGACTTCATCGCCACCCGCAGCAACGGCAGCTTCCCGGTGGCGGACAAGATGATCCAGGCCGCACGCTATTTCAAATTCGACGGCTACTTCATCAACATGGAGACGGAGGGGTCCGACGCCGCCGCCGCGGTGAAGATGCAGAACTTCATGCTCTATTTCCGCGCCCAGGCCCCGGAGCTGGCGATCAGTTGGTACGACTCCATGGTCAGCAGCGGCGGGATCTCCTGGCAGCGCCAGCTGAATGGGTCGAACCAGATGTTCCTGCAGAGCGGCACGAAGAAAGTGGCCGACAGCATGTTCCTGGACTTTTACTGGCAGAACTCCGCCAACCTGGCCAACTCCCGCAGCCTGGCGCGCTCGCTGGGCCGCAGCGAATACGACGTTTACGCCGGGATCGACACCGAAGGCGCGGGCGACAACGGCACCAACACCTTCGGCGGCAGCACCCCGCTGGACTGGAACCAGATCTTCCCGGCCGGCCAGCCTCACACCACCTCGCTGGGCATCTATCGCCCGGAGTGGACGTTCAACTACTCGGGAAATCCCAGCGACGCGATCAACCGCGAGGTCCGCTACTGGTGCGGCCAGAACAGCGACCCGTCGAACACCTCCATCCCCAGCGGCGGCAATCCGCGCTGGCCGGGGATCGCCAAGTTCATCCCGGCGAAATCGCCGCTGACCAGCCTGCCCTTCGTCACCAACTTCGACCTCGGTCAGGGCGAGCGTTTCATGATCAACGGCGTCAGCAAGATGACCGGGCAGTGGACCAACCTCAGCCTGCAGGACATCCTGCCGACCTGGAAATGGATCGTGAGCAGCGCGGGGACGAAGCTGGCGCCGTCGTTCGATTTCGCGACCGCCTACTATGGCGGCACCTCGCTGAAGGTGGCCGGCACCCTGACGCAGGGGCAGCCGAACGAGATCAAGCTCTATGAGGCCAGCCTGCCGGTGGCGGCGGACACGGTGGCGCGGCTGACCTACAAATCGGCGGCGGTGAGCAGCGCGCAGATCGAGATCGGCCTGGCCTTTGAGGACGCACCGGAAACCATGGTCTATCTGCCGTCGTCGTCCTCCTCTTCCACCAGCTGGCGCACCGCGGAGGCGCCGCTGGGCGCGTATGCCGGGCGGCGGATCGTGCTGATGACGCTGCGCTTTTCCACTGCCGCCACCGTGGTGAACTACGCGGTCAATCTCGGCCGCCTGGAGGTCCGCAGCGGCGCCGCCGCGGTCGCGCCGGACGCTCCTACGGCGCTCAGCGTACTTGCCACCGGACCGAATCCCGACGAAGCTTTTTCCGCCCAGCTGCGGCTGAAATGGACCCCGTCTACCAGCCCTGTGCTGCACTACAATGTCTACTACCGGAAGGATCTGACCGCGGCGACCGACAGCCAGCGCGTGTGGCTGGGCGCGACGCCGAACAGCTACTTCTTCGCCCCGGACGTGCGGCGCGCCGGGTATGAGGACCAGGGCTATATCCAGGTAGAGGCCGTGGGGCCGGACTATGCGGTGTCCGCGCCGCTGAGCACGGAGCAGGCGACCTTTTCCTTCCCGCAGAGCCCGAACCTGCACCACCCGCTGATCGAGTCGTATCCGGTGGCGGCGCCCATCACCGTGATCGGCAGCGGCGACGTGGCGAACATGACCCAGGCCTTCGACAACAACCTGGGCAACTTCACCGAGCCGGGCGGCGACAGCAATGCCTGGGTCGGCCTGTCGCTGCCGGGCCGGGTCCGGCTCACCGCGATCCGCTTCGCGCCGCGCGCGGGCTTCTCCGGACGCATGGCCGGCGGCCAGTTCCAAGGTTCCAACGATGCGACCTTCGCCACCGGCACGGTCACGCTGGCGACAGTCGGCTCCCCGGGTCCTCCGGAAGGGATCGAGACGACACTGACGGTGGCCAACACCGGCACCTACCGCTATTTCCGCTACCTGGGGCCGGGAGGCGGCTACTGCAATGTCGCGGAAATCCGCTTCTACGCCTTCGGCCCCTATACCCCGCCGGATCCGCCGGCGGCCCTGCAGGCGACCGTCAATGGCCCGACCGCCAAGCTGGCCTGGACCGCCTCCACCTCCTCCCTGGTCTACGACTACCGGGTGCGGCGCTCGCTGACCCGCGGCGGCCCGTACGAGACGGTGGCGGAGAATCTCACCACGCTGACGCTTGTGGACAACGCCCTGACGCCGGGCACGCCCTACTACTATGTGGTTAGTGGCAGGAACGACGGCGGCGATGGAGCCGACTCCGCGGAGCTGGTGGTGAATCCACCGGCGGCACTGGAGCTGACCGGCGCGCCGATCGGCGGTGGCACGCCCAATGGCGGCAACGTCCCGGCCAAGGCCTTCGACGGGGCGCTGAGCACGTATTTCGAAGTGACCAACGACAGCGGCTGGGTGGGTCTGGACCTCGGCACGCCGCGGCGGATCACCGGGCTGCGCTACAGCCCGCGCAACAGCAGCCCGGGGAATGCGACCAACGCGAACTTCATGATCGGCGGTCGCTTCCAAGCCTCCACCACCGCGGACTTCAGCGCGGATGTGGTCACTCTGGCGACCGTGCCGTCGGCCCCGGCCTACAACGTCATGACCGCTGCCGCCGTGGCGCCCGCGGCGATGCCCTATCGCTACGTGCGCTACGTCACCGCCGCGGGGCGGAATGCCAACGTTTCGGAAATCGAGTTCTACGGGCTGTCCGCGCCGACAGCTCCCATGGGGCTGACGGCAAGCGTCAATGACACGACGGCGAGCCTGGCCTGGACCGCGGTGGATGGCGCGCTGTCCTACCGGGTAAAGCGCTCGACAGTGGCGGGTGGTCCCTACGAAGAGATCGCCGACGGGGTGACGGCCACCGCCTATGCGAACGCCGGACTGACGGCCGGGACCGCGTATTACTACGTCGTTTCCGCGGTCAACGATCTGGGGGAGGGCCCTGACTCCGCGGAAGCCTCCACCGTGGATGCCTATGCGCAGTGGCTGAACGCCGCGGGCATTGATCCGGCCGGACCCGACAGCGCCTTTGACCAGGATGCCGATCACGACGGGATTTCCAACGGCGTGGCCTACATGGTTCCGGCGGGCCTGGCCGTATCAGGAGGCGATACTCCGGGAGTGAGCGCCGTCGTGAGGATCGACCCGGCGGTGACCGCGACGCTGTGGCTTTCCACGGATCTGGCGAACTGGACCGCCGTGGAGTTTGCCATTGCGCCGGATCAGGACGGAGTCGCGCCGGGCTTCCAGCGGATCAGCGCCACAGGAGTTACCGGAGCGACGGCGGGATATTACCGGATGAAATTTGTCCGATAGGCTCGAAAAGTCTCCATTTACGGGAATCGGAAAATGGCCAGAGAGCCCCCGAGCTTGTGCTGATGGAGTTTTCTAACATTCCATCAGCAGGAGACCTCTTTTATCCTTGCATCAAAGTTGAGGGAGCATCCATGACTTAGATTCAACAATCCCGTGTCCTCCCCCCGGATGTCGTTGCGCCGCCGCTTCCCCCTGCCTCTCAGGCCACCTCTTGTGATGCGGCGCCCGCCTGTCGTCCGGCAACCCCCGTCCTCCCGGATCAAGATGCCAGATTCCCCCAATATCCAATTTGCCTCCAACAATGAATTTGTTCAGCAATTGCGCGAGACCATCAAAGGCGGATACGGCCTAACTCCTTTTCTTGGAAGTGGTTGCTCCTCCGCCTCAGGAATTTTAATGGGCCAGGAATTCAGCGACTATCTCGGCTATGTCGTCTATCGTTGTGTTTGCAAGGAAACCCTGGGCGATGATCCTTCCACCGGGAAGAAGGGTAATCAACGATGGGATATTTCCCGCCAGGGCTGGCCGGACTATCCTGACGAGGATCAGGTGGCGATTGCCCGCAAATGGGCTTATGGCGTGTTCCACAAGTTATGCGTGGAATATGGCTTGAAGGAGACTCCCGACAACCAGTGCCGGGTCCAGAGTTTCGAAGTCGGACAGAGCACCTCATCCCCGAGCGTGCTGGCTAAGCTCCTGGTGGCGCCTTCCGTCCCTCCTTTCCTAAGATCGCCGCTGCTGGAGGACGACGATGTCTCGGTACGCACGATCTACGAATCCCTGCGGGTGCGCTACGCCAGCAACGACACCTTTCAACGCACGAAGATGTCGCCCACATCCTATGCGGCGATCTGCGAGAAAGCCCTGCGTTCCCTGTGTGACTGGCGGGCCACGCTGCAGTTCCTGGCGACGCTCCGCTATTCGCCGGGCCGGGAACTGCTGAGCACGGAGGAGCCGGACCAGTCAATCATCGACCGCTTCAATGTCCACATCACCCGTGACAAGAAGCCGAACCTGACCCATGTGATGATCGCGCAGTTGTCAATGACCGCGCGGATCCGGGTCACCCTGACGACCAACTTTGACAAGCTTCTGGAGAGCGCCTTCGACGCCTTCGGCCGGCAGCTGGCGTCCATTCCCGTCGGCATCCACGATCCCCTGCCCCACCCGGACCTGGTCCACGAGCAGGACAGTCTGGTGAAGCTCCATGGCGACTGCCACGAAACGCGTGCGGACTTCACCCTGGATGACCCGGCGACGCCGGAAGACAAGCGCAGGTTCTTCCACTATGTCCGTGGTAATTTTCCGGAGTTCGACGAGCAGCATGGCTCGGAGCGCCGCTTCATTCCGTCCCACCTGCTGGTCATCGGCTACTCCGGCCTCGATACCCGCTGCAACGAGATGCTGAAGTACGTCCTGGATTCCGACCCGGAGGCGAAGATCTTCTGGATGTGTCACAGCCAGCGCGACCTGCAGCGCCTGAACACCCGCTTCAGCGAGCCGGACTACTCCGGCGGCAGGATCATCGCGACGGTCACCGAGAGGTCGGACCTGTTGCTCTACGATTTCTATCAAAAACTGAACCTGACGCTGCCGAGCGCCGGGCCGACCTATCAGTTTCCCGACCGCGTCCTGCCGGCCAAGGATTCGCATAACAAGGGGCAACACCCGGCTTCCCCAAACACGGAGGCTGAGCGGCTGGCGGAGGAACTGGTCCGGCCTGCGACGGACGGCAAGGGGCGGTCGCGCGGACCGATCGTGATCGTCGAGGGGGGCTCCGGCGTCCTGTCGGTGATCCACGGCGCCTTCGACGCCCTGGGTTCGCGCGGCAAGCAGCGGCTCTGGCTGGAGCTGGAGGATTTCCCGAACGCCGCAGTGGTCGGAGCCGAGGTGCACACGTCGCTGTGCGTAAGGACCGGCTCGCTGCCCCTGAGCCACATGACCCCGCTGCCGCGGAATATCTGGTCGAAGAAGGCTCCTGAAAAGGAAATCACCGATGAGGAAAAGACCGAAGCCTGGGCTCGCTACTTCCGGAATGCCTGCGCGGAACTCGGCCTGAGTGCAAAGAGCTGGATCATCGGGCTCTATGGACGGAACGGTCCGGGCGGATGCTCCGGCTGGGACGAAAAGCAATACTGGAAGCAGGAGCAGTATAGCGATTTCAGCCTGCTGCTGGCGGGCCTTTCGCGGGCCGGGTTCAGCGTCCTCTATGCTCCCTACAACAAGGAGCGCAAGAAGCGCGATGCGGAGAGAGAAGTCATCGTCCGCCAGACGGCGGGCCCGGCACATTCCCCTAAAGAGGAGTTTTGTTTCGAAATCCCCATCGATGAATGCTTTGAGGGAATCAAAAACGATGCCGGGCCCGGGGCGGATTTCTACCGCTCTTTCGAAAGCCACTTCAAACCGTCAAAAGACATCTGCTTCGAGGGCATCATGAACTCGGTCTGGCAGTCTTCCCTCGAACCCTCCCGGTGCATGTCTCCGCCGAACCCGGCAATGACCCCGGAAGACTGGCGGAGAGGGGTGACCGCCATCTACTCGGCCACTCTCTACCGGCAATCGCGGCATTTCTCGGCCTTCCTGAACGACGGGCTGTTCCGCTGTCCCCACCGCTTCAATCTCGACAATTTCGACAACGATGTGGCGCGGGTCGAGACCGTGGAACCATGGCTGGAAAATCTGGTGGAGGGCGGAATGTTCTGCATGAAGCCCGGCGGCTTCGCCTGGGCCTACCGCGACACAAGGCTGGGATTCCGCCATATCGTCGAGCGGCTGTATGAGAATCCCCGCAATCCTTTCCGGATCCCCAGAACCACCGGCGCCAAGCGGAAGGTCAGAGTTCTGGAGGATGTCACCCGCTACCGGGCGCGCAGCCAGTTTCACATCGGCGAATGGTATTTCAAGGCGCACCGGGTGACCGGGCACCCCATGCCGATGATGGAGGCGCTTCATCACTTCTATCAGGCAGCGATTCACTGCACCTCGGCCTACGGGAAGGACATCGGCCCAGCTTGGAAAGGCGAACCCAGCGATCAGAAGCGGATGCGGGGGATCTATCAAATCCGCTTCTTCTTCCAGTCTCTCCTGGCCATCCATCAGACCCTGAGAGCTGGCGTGGAGAACCTGCGCTATTGGTCATCGGCGCCTGATATCGCCCACCTCTGCCAGAGCTTCGGGGTAACCCCCGCGCCAGATAAAGATCCAGGAAAGGAAGGGAAAGCCGCTACCCTGAAAGGCAGACTTGATGAGATCTGCCGCGAATTTGGCAAGAAAGAGAAGGAGCGTTATTCGCAGCGTGGCAATCATCTGATCACAGCAATCCAGAAGGAGATCGACAAGCTGGACCGGCGCTTGGAGGAGGACTATCGCGTCGATGAATATCCAGGCTCATCTCCAGAGAAGGCCGGCCATATCCCTCCCCTCCCGCCACCAAACCCCACCATCGCAGACGCCGCTTCGAACTGGTGGGAAACCGCAATTCCCCTGGTGCAGAACATCGTCAGATGCGTGATTGCCAATTCGCAGAAGACCGATCTCTGGAGTGAAGTGGGCAGGCAGGAACTCACCTTCTTTGACCTGGCCTATTTTCCGCTTTCAGAGCCGGAAGCCATCCACCAGACCGTACAGCATCTGGTGGAGTGGAGCGTTGCCTTTGTCCGAAGAGCGAAACGCCTGACCCGGATCGGCGGCAATCTCCACCGCTACGCGAGAGGAGGCGCGAAGGAAAAACAACTTAACGCCAGGGAATGCTGGCTGGTGACATCCATCCTCAACAGCGTGGCGCTCGATCTCTGCCGGCTGCTCCCCGTCGAACTGGAAGCCTTCACTGGAGGCGAGCGGGCCAAGGCTCTGTCGCTCTACGGCCTGGCGCTGGGCTATCTGGGACGCTTCCCGGAGGCGCACCGGCGGCTGAGCGAAGCCCGCGGCATCGTGAGGGCGATGCGGGTGCAGTCGAAGCACGTGCTGCTGGGCATCACCGAACTCAGGCGGGCGGAGGTACTGTGTCTGGAAGCGAATGAGTGCGGGGCGGTGATTGCCGCCTTCGATGCGCTGGAGCAGGGAGAGGCTGCGGTCACAGTCCGTGCGGATTTCATCGTCGACCTCAGCCGGAGACTGAACGGCGACCTCTTCGACGTCCTGGAACTCGAGGAGCGGAAGCCCATGACCCTGGATGAGAAAAACCGTATCATCGGCGAAAACGAAGTCCGCATCGGCAACGTGTTGAAACGCTACAACCTGGCGAGGCACGGCGATCCCCGGCTCGAAGCGACCGGGCCGTGGAAACTCCTCGAACCGAAGGACGCAGCCGATCCGCTTGCAAATGCCATGCGGATCCGGCAGGCGAAGATCGGTGATGCGTGGAGATGCCTGGAGGAAGCCCGCCGTTCCTTTGTCGGGAGGACCCATTCCCAACGCTGGTGGGGACGCCTCTACGCGCTGGAGCTTCGGGTCTTCGGCGAAGCAGGCCAGGCGATCAAGGCCTGCGAACGAAGCCGCGGCAAAGGCGAGTGGGAGCGCTACCGGATGCTGCTCTGCAGGACCCGCAGGGACATCGCGCGCTTCCTGAACAAGCTCTGGAAAAAGGGCATGGCGGTTTCCGGAGACGGCGTTGAGATCGACCTATACGAGCGCCTCCGCATGACGGTTCTCTATCGCTACGCCCTTTCGCTGGGGCACCGTGGTGAGCATGCCTCCCAACGCGAGGACTGGCCGATCTCAAAACAGGAGATGGAGGAAGGATGCGCGAACATCCAGAGCCACCTGAAAATCGAAGACGAGGCCTTCCCTCATCCGGGCCCTGCCGCAGACCTCGATAAAGCATTCATCAAGCGCTGCTTCGCCGCGAAATTGAAGATGGCGCCCAACCCCTGATTTACTGGATTTACCGTAGCATCCCGGTACGACGCCTGCGCCGCCGCAGCAGCAGCAGAGTGTCGTGCCGGAGCCGGCGGCGTCACTCCGCACCCTGCCGTGCGGCCTCAATTTCCTGCAGCCACTTCTTCGAATGGGAAACCATGATCCGTTGCGCCCGCCCATCCTGTAAAGTCACCCGCAGACCAAAACCCCTCTTCTCCACGGTAACGATTTGCCCGAGAGGGAGGACGATGTCGTGATGAGAGTCCTCCAGCTTCTCCCGCAGCACCACCGCCTGCGTCGTCACGAAGACCATCACTTCCTTCACCAGCCAGCCGCGCGCCTTGATCCGGCCAAGCCCGCCGCAGAGAAGCTCCACTCCCGGGAACTGCGGCGGCGAAATGCGCATCTCCTCGCGTTTTTTCCGCTGCGACAGCCATGGCGTCAGGCCGCTGATGATAATGACAACCAGAATCGGGGAGACTGAACGGACCACGGGTTGAGGGTTGGGAAGCTGCCCGATTCCCAGCATCACCATCGCCACCACGAACAGCCCGGACGCCATCGGTCGCAGCAGGGACGCCCCCGGCATGAGCCGGAAGGCCTCCGCTGCCGCGGGCGCCGCGGGGGTCTGGTAGGGATTGACCTCCATGGCTTTCACACCCTCTACGGTTTTTCTAGTAGCCGCGGCTGGTGTCGCCCACGGCGGCGCCTTCCAGCTCGGCCAGGAACTCGTCGTGGTTCATCGGCCGGGAGAACATGGGATAGGTGAACTGGTGCGCGGCATCGTGCTCCTCCTGGCTGGTCGCGGCGGTGCAGTCCTTCAGCGTGACCACCTGGTAGCCGCGCTCGTAGCCGGTGCGCATGGTGCTTTCGACGCAGCAGTTGGTGAGGAAGCCGGCCAGCACCAGGTTCTCCAGGCCGCGGCTGCGCAGGATGAAATCCAGGTTGGTGGAGCCGAAGGTGTCCAGGCCACGCTTGCCCTCGATCACGATGTCGCCCGGTTGCGGCGAGACCTCGCCAACGAACTCCGCGCCCCAGCCGCCTTTCACAAAGGCGTTGGTGGTTACGACGCCCTTGAGGATGCCGTATGGGTTCGGCGAAATTTCGTGATAGCCCGGGGCGAAGGAGATGCCGGCGTGGATGATCGTTACGCCCGCCTCGCGCGCGGCGGCGACGGTTTTCACCGTATTGGCCAGCATGCCGGTGGACTCCATGGTGCCCTTCACGGCGCCGTGCAGCGCGCCGCCTTCGGTGGTGAAATCGTTCTGGAATTCGATCAGGACGAGGGCGGTGGTGGCGGGATTCATGGCCGCTATCACAGCAAGCGCCGGGCCCCACCGCAAAAGAAAATGCCGCGGAGTCGAAACTCCACGGCATTTCCGGATACGCTGCTAATTTACAAGGGAAAGGATGCGCTGCGCAGCTTGCTCAGCGGCGGCGGCGGACCAGCATCGCGCCTGCGGCGAGGGCGCCGAGAATCGAGGTGGAGGCTTCCGGCACCGAGCCGACCTGCACGGCGTCGATCGACACGTGGTCGGGAAGGCCGGCGGCGGTGATCGAGAAGCTCTGGCCAGCGGCGATGCTCAGGTTGCTCCAGGTCCACTCATAGATCTGGAAGGTATTGGCGCCTTCGACCGAGTTGCCGAGGTAGCCGAGGGTGCCGGCGCCCACGCCGCCGAGGGCGACGGTGAAGAAATCAGCAGGAGTGCCGGTGCCCGGGGCGGTGAACTTCAGGGTGATCTGGAGATCGGTGATGGCGACCGTGGAGGTGCCGGCGACCGTGAAGAGGCTGGCGTTTTCATTGGTGTAAACGCGCTGGCCGCCACCTGTCAGGATCGCGCTGCCCGGAGTGGTGGAGAAATCGAGCGTGCCGGTGAAGGAGGTCGAAGCCGTGTCCGGAGCGTCACCGGTGAAGGCGGCGGACGGGAAGGTGTCCCAGGTGGAGTAGACACCGGTCGTGCCTGGCAGGCCGATGGTGGATGCGGAAGCGGCTCCGGCGGCAAGCAGAGCAACGGCAAGGATCGCCGCGGGGGTAAGTGATTTCATGCGGGCCGGACCATGCGCCCCCTAACAGCTGGCGCGCTAACGCCCGATTGCGGATCATTGACGCCAAATCGCAGCGTTAGCGGCGGATTACCATTTTGGCGGTAGATCGACTTTTTCGTCACTGGGGGGATGGGGGAGGCGAGCCGTCGGTGAAACGTCGTCTGACGCTTGTCGAGGGTGGCTGATGCGTCCCGCTTCAGCACGAAAGGCCTACAGCCGCAGGCTGCTGGATCATCGAAGAATGCAGAGCTGCTCTCCACTTCAAAAGAGCAAGTGCGACCTGCGGTCGTTGGCTTTTCAGCGCTGAAGCGGGACGCATCAGCCACCTTCGACAGGCGTCCGGCGACACGCATGATGCACCCCTCAGCTCTTCAGGAAGTCGCCGAGACCGTCGAAGAAATTCCCTAGTTCGTCCTCGCTCGCCTCCGCGCCCATCACCTCGTCGTAGGTGGTGTGCAGCAAATGCTCGTCGTCCAGCTCCAGGATGAAGCTGCTCGACTGGCAGGCCTCCGGCTTGCCCCACTTGGTACGGACCGTGCAGTAGGTCATGGTGAACTTGATCTGCGCGCGGGTGATGCCCACGTAAAGCAGCCGTCGCTCCTCGTCCTTGGTGCCCTCCACCACGCTGCGGACGTGCGGCAGGACGCCTTCCTCCAGGCCGACCAGGAACACGATCGGGAATTCCAGCCCCTTCGAGGCGTGGAGGGTGATCAGGGTCGCGCCGGTTTTTTTCTCCAGGTCATCGTCCTCGCGGTCCGAGGCGAGCGCGCTGTCATCCAGGAATTTCCGCAGGGTCTTGCCGCGGACCAGCGCCTTGCCCAGCTCGGTGTAGACTTCGCTCAACCCCTCGCCGCGCTGCAGCTTTTCCTGGTCGGTCTTGCAGCCGCGCTCCAGCCACGGCAGGTACTCGATCTCCGCCATGTACTCCTTCAGCACGTGGTCGGCGGGCGAGACCTTGGCATCGATCTTCATCTTTGCCGCCAGCAGCTGCGCGGTGAAGGTCTCGATCGCATTGCGCGCCTTCGCCCCCAGCTGGCTGAGAAATTCATTGTCGCACAGCGCGCGGAAGACGCTGGTGTTGGTCTCGCGGCTGAAACCGGTGGCCAGCATGGCGGTTGACTGGCCGATCCCTCGCGTCGGCGCGTTCAACACCCGCAGCAGCGGCACGTCGGCCTCCGGGTCGTCCAGCAGCTCGATGTAGGCCATCATGTCCTTCACCTCGCGGCGGTCGTAGAAGCTCTGCGCGCCGACCATGCGGTAGGGGATCTTCCGCTCGCGCAGGGCTTCCTCCAGCTTGCGGCTCTGCTTGTTGGTGCGGAACAGCACCGCGAAGTCCTCCCACGGCCGGTTGCCGTTGGCCTTGTCGGCCAGGATTTCCTCGGCGATGTAGGTGGCCTCCTCCTCGTCGCCAGGCATGCCGACCAGCCGCACCGGCTCACCGCCGAATTTGGTGGAGCGCAGGGTCTTTTCACGACGCCCTTTATTCCGGCGGATCAGGCTGTTCGCGGTGTGCAGGATGGCGTGGGTGGAGCGGTAGTTCTCCTCCAGCAGGATGATTTTCGGGTTCGGGAAGAAGCGCTCGAACTCCAGGATGTTCGCCGACTCCGCACCGCGGAAGCCGTAGATCGACTGGTCGTCGTCACCCACCACGCAGATGTGGTACGGCGCGCCTACGAGTTGCTGGAGCAACCGCATCTGCAGGCCGTTGGTGTCCTGGAACTCGTCGACCGTGACACGGCGGTAGACGGTGCGGAAATAATCGCGCACCTCCTCGTGCTCACGCAGCAGTTTTTCCGCCAGCACCAGCAGGTCGTCGAAGTCGACGGCGTTCTGCGCGCGCAGTTCATTCTGATAGGCCACCGCCAGCGACGCATAAAAGTCGTCCTGCATGTCCTCCAGCTCGACGCCCTTGTTCTTCGCCTTGGAGATCTCGCTCAGCACCGCCTCGGCCTTGACCTTCTCGTCGGCGCCGCCCATGCGGACGATCAGCTGCTTCATGATCCCGACCTGGTCGCTCTGCATGCAGATCGAGAAATTCTTCTTATAGCCGAGCTTGTCGATGCCCCCGCGCAGCAGCCGCACGCACAGCGAGTGGAAGGTGCAGACGGTCATCGCCTCGGCCTTCTTTTTCGAGACCATGCCGCCGATGCGTTCGCGCATTTCGCTGGCGGCCTTGTTGGTGAAGGTCACCGCCAGGATGTTTTCCGGGGCGATGCCGACTTCCAGCATGTTCGAGATCCGGCAGGTCACCGTGCGGGTCTTGCCGGTGCCCGCGCCCGCCAGGATCAGGACGGGTCCGTCCAGAGAGGCCACCGCGTCGCGCTGGGCCTTGTTTAGGGAGTCGAATGAGAAGCCGCCTGCCATGTGCGGCGCGATGGAAGCGGGCCGCACGACCCACCGCAAGCACGGGTCCGGGATTGCTTGCAGTGTATTGGAATGTTGACGCTCCACAGCCCAGCGCGCGAGGCTACGCCATGCTCATTGCCCGTAAAATCGCGGTTCCCGGCGTTCTGCTCAGCCTTTTCCTCGCGGGCCCGGCAAGCGCCCAGGCCCCAGCGGGCTGGAAACCGGTCTGGGCGGACGAATTCAACGGCAACGAGCTGGATTTCAACAAGTGGTCGGTCGAGGAAAACGGCAATGGCGGCGGCAACAACGAGCTGCAGTATTATGTCGACCGCCCGGAAAACGTCCGCGTCGAGGGCGGCAACCTCGTCATTGAGGCTCGCAAGGAGCCCTACGCGGCGGGCGGGATCGCCAAGGACTACACCTCCGGCCGGATCCGCACCAAGCGCCACGCCAGCTGGACCTATGGCCGCTATGAGATCCGTGCCAAGCTGCCGACCGGCCGCGGGATCTGGCCGGCGCTGTGGATGCTGCCGGAAAACGACAAGTACGGCGGCTGGGCGGCCAGCGGCGAAATCGACATCATGGAGCTGCTCGGCCAGGAGCCGGACACGGTCTACGGCACCCTCCACTACGGTGCCAGCTGGCCGAAGAACGTCCACACCGGCGCACCCTGGAAGCTGGAGAAAGGCACCTTCGCCGATGACTTCCACGTCTTCGCGCTGGAGTGGGAAAAGGGCGTGATGCGCTGGTACGTCGACGGCAAGCTGGTCCAGACCCAGGACCAATGGAGCACCACCGGCGCCGCCTTTCCGGCCCCATTTGACCAGCCGTTTTTCTTTGTGATCAATCTGGCCGTCGGCGGCGGCTGGCCCGGCCCGCCGGATGCGTCCACGGTCTTTCCGCAGAAGCTGCTGGTCGACTACGTGCGGGTGTTCGAGAGGAAGTGACTCGAAAGCGCCGAAGGTGCGAGATGAGACAGTCAGGGGTGAAATCCCTGGCAATGGCATCCGGCGCAGCCGCACAACGCGCGCGCTGGGCCGCTGGCCGCTGGCTCCTCTGCGAACGTGCTTTGACGCCGGGGAGCCGATCGTGAGGAAAATCATCCCCTTTTACTAGCTTCATCGTAGCCCGCGTCCCGCCTTCCGATCACCAGCACTCCCACCCCCACCGCCGTCAGCGCGCCAATCAGGCAGGTGAACATGTCCTCCTGGGTGTCCCACGGATCTCCCTGGGTGCCGAGAAACGACTCGGAGGCCTCCGCCGAAACCAGCGCCGAGCACCACTCCAGCAGTTCATAGACGGCGCTGATCGCCATGCAGAAGCAAACCGTCAGGAAGGCCAGCCAGACGCGGCCATTGATCAGCCGCCGCCGCAGCGCGACCTCCCGGAACAGCACCGCCGGGACGAAGCCCTGCGCGAAATGGCCCAGCCGGTCGTAGTGGTTTCGCGCGAAGCCAAAGGTGTGCTTCGCCCACTCTCCCAGCGGCACCAGGGCATAGGTATAGTGACCGCCGACGATCAGGATGATCAGGTGCAGGGCGATGCAGACATGCGCGAATCGCGAGAACGCCCAGCCTTTCGACGCGGCGATGAACAGCCCCGCCAGACCCAACAGCGCGGGGGTGATCTCCAACCACCAGGTGGTCCAGTCATGCGGATACCAGGCTGACCAAGCCAGCACCGGCAGGACGAAGACGAGCAACCAGCGCAGGCGGAGAAACGGCATCAGGGCACTCTAGCGCATCCCGCCCGAATCAAAAACGCCAAGTCCGCCCAAGGGTGGAAAAGACCGGAGAGGGGACACTCTTGTTCCCTTGCTCAGGAGGCAGGCTTGGTTCAATCCCAGCGCTCGCAAAAGCTTTCCCATCCACCCCATTCAAGAATCCGCATTCTCCGATCCGAACCAAACCTTTGAACTCAGCAGGGGGACAAGAGTGTCCCCCCTCCGGTCCTTTTTCAAATCACTCCCGCCGGGATCAGGGTGCGGGCGTTCAGGTCGGCCGCGACCCGGGCAGCCAGTGCCGCCGCATGCAGCCGCAGTTCCGGCACGGCGGTGGCCTCGAAGAAACGCGCCCGCAGCATCGGCCCGGTGATGAACAGCCAGTCCGAGGGCTCGCCGCCGCGCTGCAGGGCCCGGTAGTCGGGATGCACCTGCGCGCCCAGCCGGTTTTCATCCGGCACCAGGAAGCCGCGACGCAGCAGATTGGCGATCAGCGGATGCGTGATGGTGCTGATGTCGCGAGCCGGGCCCGTCGCATCGATGATGTGGTCGGCATCCAGCCAGCGGGTCGCGGCGGCCCGGTTGCGCGGGGCCAAGCCGAGACGCAGCCGGCCGTCCTTGTTCTCCACCGAGACAATGGTGCCGCGGCGCAGATCGACCTTGCCGAGATCCACCAGCTTATCGAATTTCTCGCGGCTGGCCGGGGCGCACTGATGTCGATGCACCTCCCAGAAAGGGCTGACGAAACGCAGGAAGCGCTTGCGGTCGCGCGGCGACATTTCCTGCCACAGCGCCGGGGTGGTCGGGCGCAGCGCGGCGAAAAGATCGCGCCAGTCGCCGCCCTGCTTTTCGTGCTCCTTCAGCGCGCGGCGGAACAGACGGACGCTTTCGCGCAGCGGCACGTCCGGGAGTTCGCTGAGATCCGGTGTGGCGAGTGAGGAGGCGGGCCGGTAGTGGCGCGGCAGCAGGCCGTTGCGGGAAATCGCGTGGATCTCCGCGGCATTGCCCTGGCGCTCCAATTCAAGCACCGCATCGATCATGGTCAGGCCGGTGCCGATCACCAGCACGGTATCGCCGGGGGCGATCTTCTCGTAGCTGGAGGCCTTGCGGCCGGGAAGGGTGTGCTGAGCCCACAGCGAGCTGGAAAAGGCGGAGCCCTGGTTGCCGGTGGCCAGCACCACGCGGGAGCACATCTGCACGGTGTGGTCTTTCAGCGTGATCAGGGCGGCGCTGCCGGAGGGGTTGGTCTGGACGTCGATGACGCCGCGGTGATCGACCCGCAGGTTGGTACACTTGCCGAGCGCTTCCTCCAGACAGTTTTTGATGTAGGCGCCATAGACTCGGCGCGGCAGGAAATCCTCCGGTCCCACGGTGTCGCCGAACTGGCGGCGGACGTATTGGTAGAAGTGATCCGGCTCGTCCGGAAAGGCGCTCATCCGGCGGGCCGGGACGTTCAGCAGCGCATGCGCGTCGTCCTGCCGGTAAGCCAGCCCGGGACCGGCCTCCTTGCTTTCCTCGAACAGGATCACCGGCCAGTCCGGCAGGCGCAGAGCGAGATGAATGGCGGTCAGCGTGCCGCTGAAACCGGCTCCGACGACGGCGATGGGTGAAAAGGACATGCGGGAAATGGCGGGTGCAGGTTGACGTTTTGCGGGGGAAGCAGCCGGGCCCGAAAAACCGCCGGGGCACGAAGCGGAGGTCCTGCGCCTTTTCAAACCGGGGGCGCAGGCCTCAAAAAAAAGGAGCACCACTCTCAGGGCGACGACTGCCGCTGCGGATGGCGGCGCTTGCGGGCCAGCAGTTCGGAGTGGGCGTGGACCAGGCGGACCACGAACCGGGCCACGCCGTGGATGGAGGCGGAGTCGCTCCAGAAGGACGGCACCACCAGTTTCAACTGCCAGCGCTCATCGGCGCGACTAGGAGTCAGGTCGAGGTCGGTCGGCAGGATCAGACCAGGGCGGTCGCGGAAGATTTCCGCCAGGGTGCTCAGCTCATCGATCAGATCCGGGCTGATCTCCCCGGACAGGGAAAACTCCGGCACGTCCGCGGATTCCACCTCGATCCAGCCGTCCGCCGACTGGTCCTTGAACTGGTCCGCCAGGCGGTCGAGCAGATCCCACTCGCCGCGCTCCGGGGCGTCCGCTTCCAGCTCCAGCGCCACCGGATTTGCCACCGGCAGGATCCGCAGCACGGAGGAGTCGGCCAGGCGCGGATGCTGGGTCAGGATCTCGATGAACTGCAGCAGCACCTGCGAAGGCAGGCTGGTCTGCGGCCCGTTCCAGCCGATCAGGCCAATGACCGGGCGATCCTGGTCCTTTCCGCCGGGGCCGAGGTGCGTGAACACCGGTGCGCCGTATTTAAAGCCCTGGTAGTAAATCGGAAAATCGATCCGCCCGGTGAGGTGGGAGGAGAACTCGCAATGCTCCACGTAGCCCTGGAGAAGGTCCCGGAGGTTCTTGCGCAGCTCAGGTCGTAAGGTCTGAATTTGCATGGCGAGGTGGGTTTGAAGGTTGGGCCGGCGAGCAGGTCCGGCCGGCGCGATTGCTATTCCTACTTACCAGTAGGCGATCGGATGTCTAGTATAAAGGTGGGGATTCATGCGGCGAAAAAAGCCCCTGAAGGGAAAATGGCAAACGGTCCGGATCCCGGCAGACCGAGACCCACGGCTCTACTTTCATAGTGGCCCCGTTCCCGCGGAAATGCGAATCCCGTTAGGCCGTTTTCCGGGGCGAATTTGTCATCGATCCCACCGCCCCGATGGATGGGCCACGCCGCCGATCCTTCTCGATCACGCCCTCCCTTCTCCCTATCGATTCACCGCTGTCAGCTCACTTCAAAATGGACCCGGAAGAAACCCCTCCTCCGCTTGATCCCGTCGCCCGGGCCGACCTGTTCCTGAACCACGCCATCTGGTGCGCCGCCTTCCCCCTGGCCCTCGCGATCCTGCTCTGCGCCGGCTGGTGGTGGTTCCGCCACTTGAGCTTCGCCTTCGCTGGCATGCTGCTCCTTCTCTTCGGCCTCATCGCCTTTGCCGCCGGAATTTCCTGGGTGCGGCTGGCGGGAAAAGCCGCGCGCACCGCACCGGGTCCGCCGGGCGAAAAGTTCCGGATCAAGCGCACTGCGGCGATTTTCCTCCTGTTCGGGAATTTCCCCGCCGCCGTGGCCTGCATGCTCTTCGCTGCGGTTTTCAGCGACTCGCTCGTCCAGATTCGCAATGCGTCCGGAAAAACCCTGAACCAGGTCGAGATCGTCGATCCTATCTACGGCTCCCCCACGACGCATTTCGGCGACCTTCAGCCGGGTGAAGTCCGCCGCATCCCCCGCATCTACGGCGGCGACTCGGGCCCCATTTTGAAGGCCGTGCTGGACGGCCAGCCTATCGAAGCGCAGCTGGACTCCTTCGATTCCGGCCCCGGGCGCTTCGAAACCCGGATCCTCCCGGATGGCCGGGCCGAGATCCGGCGCTGATCCAGGCCAACCCAGCCGCCCGGCCGGTCAGCAGGGCGATCGTATCGGCGACGGAGCTGAGGCCACAGCGTTCCTCCTCCGGAATCCACAGGCCGTGGCGGGCGTCCAGATCCTCAAAAAAATCGTGGAGATGACCGGGAAGCACCCTCAGCTCTCCCGTCATCGAGCGCCCCCACTCCTCCTCTTTGATTCCCAGCACGCGCTTGGCTTCATGCCCGACGATTGCGGTGATTTCTTCCACAGACATCCCGCGTGCGGCTGCCCTAAGACTGTTGGAGCGCGTGATGACCTTCTGCAGCCGGTGACGCACATGCACCCAATAGAGCGCCACCAGGGACATCCCCGCCAGCACCAGGTTCAGGGTCAACGCCAGGTTCGCGGTCATGGGAATCCACTGCCTTCGCTCATCGCTTGCCTCTGCGGATCTTGCCGACGAATTTCTCCATCGCCGGCTGCTGCTCCTCGATGCACTCGACCAGCCGGAACTGGGTCCGGCAGCGGTCGAGATTGTGGCCCTCGTGGTGAACCTTGAAGTAGGTGTCGCCCAGCAGATGGTCGGTCAGAAAGCGCATCCCCGTTTCCATCGTGATCACCTTGCCGGCGGTCACCAGGTGGGCCGCCTCGGCGTCATTCAGGAAAGAGTCCGCCGCGTCCAGATAGCCCTCCAGCAGCGCCTCGAACATCGACATCTGCATCGCCACTTTTGACAGGTCGCGCTCGTCCTCCGCCGCCGGGCTGGTGGCGCTGCGGATCATGTCGCCGAAATCGTAGAGCGACGCCCCGGGCATCACGGTGTCCAGATCGATCACGCACACCGCCTGGTCCGTGTCGGCGTCGATCATCACGTTGTTGATCTTCGTGTCGTTGTGGGTGATCCGCCACGGGATGGCGCCGCTTTCCAGCAGATCCAGCACCACCCCGGTCA
>JAQGPE010000212.1 GCA_028293225.1 Akkermansiaceae bacterium
AAAGTATGAGAAGTGGGAGGCGCTGGAGTGGCTGAAATTCCCGGTCAGAAACGGAGCCGTCATCGATGGCGAATGGCGCTGGCTGCATTGGCGCGACGAGAATCCGGAACCGGAGGGCAAGAGCATCGAGGTAAGAATGCTGGACGCGGCCGGGCAGCCTGAGGTGATGAAGATCGACTACGAAAGTGGAAAACCGGTCACGGTGACGCTGCTGAATCCGCTGGCCGCTCCGGCGCCGGCGGCAGCGAAGCCGGATCCGAAAATCATGAAACCGAAGCACTGGGTCACGGCCATCCCCTTCTGGCAGCCCTGGTTCTTCGTGGTCTCGGCCGGTTTCTTCATCATCAGCGTCCTGCTGATGGTGCGCCGAGCCTGGCAAAAGAGGTGGCCGTAAAGGATTATGAAGCAACCGGGGAGCGAACCAAGGCGGTGGATGGCGCGCGGGGCCATCCTCCTGACGATCGTGGCGGCCGTGGCTGGCTGGTTCGCGTATCGCCATCAAACAGGCCGGAGCGCGCTCATGCGAATGGAGCTGGAACGGGAGGTTGCACGGGCTGAAGAAAGCAGTCGCATAAGGACGGCCACATCGTTGAAGTCCATGGAAGCGGAGCGTGGAAAGCTGGCCACGGTGGCGATCTCCAGTGAGGTGCTGGCGGGGGCGCTCCGGGAGTGGGTCGGCCTTACCTTCAAGGAACCGCAGAGCGGTGCGACGATCACCGTCCAGTCGATCACGCCACAATTCACGCCGGGTTTTCCCAGGGTGACCGCCGGGTTGCAGGCCGAGTGGCAGGGACATGCGGTGCGCTTCGAAGCGGAAGGGGTGCTCAAACATGAACTCGTCGAAGGTGGAGTGAAGTTACAGTTCGTCGTGCTCGGGGTGGCGGCGTCGTCGCTGCCGCCGGGGCTACGCAGTATCACCAGCGCCGAGTTGGCGAGTTGGTTGAATTCCTTGCTCCCGCCCTTTGCCGCACCGTTCCCGGGAGCGTTTGCCTTTTCACCAGTAAAGCAAGCAATCCTCGATGACTGGGTCCCGGTGCCCAACGGGAGGATCAAGGTCAGTTTCAACGTGCCGGACTCGCCACCGCTGAAGGTCGACTGGCAACCGGTGGCTGCCTTTTTTGACGAGGCTGGACTGCGCGTTCTCGCGCGACTTTCGACGTCGGGGCCTTTGCCTCGCGCGGAGGAGGCGGCGCCGGCTCCGAATGCTCCGGCGCCCAGCGCCGTGGCAACGCATGAACTCCTGGCAGCCTGGCCGGGACTGGCCGCAGGGGCCTCTTATTTTGCCCGGATGCCGGCGCAGCCGCTCTTGGATGTTCTCGAGTCCCTCAATCGTCTCCCGCGGGCCGGTCGCACGATCAAGGTCCAGAGCAACGGCGCCGAGGGGCACATCATGGACAGGAGCGGGGGGCTTCCCTTTGGGAACGGCTTCGGGGCATGGCTGGAGCATCCTGACAGTGTGAAAGTGGATGCAGTCTTGGCCGCGGTGCGGCCCGAGTGGAGAGCCTCCGTCGAGGGGAAGCCCGGTGGCTTGAGTGCGACGGGAAATATTGAGGCCAATGGGCAGATTCAGGTGCACGTCCACGGCAATGCTCCGCAAGTGAAGAAGAGCATCTTCGGCATAAAGATCATCGACGTAAAAGTCGGAGGAGGGGCTGGAACGACCATCGGTGCAACGGCGAGCGCGGCCACGGACGTGACGGTGGCACTGGCTTACCGGGAGAAGGAGCAAGAGTTTGCCCTGCAAATCGAAAGCCCTTCCGAAACTCGGGCGCAGGTCAACATCGGCGGTGTCCCTGACGATCTGGAACGCTTCTTCAAGTTGGGATTCAAAGTCCCGATTCCGGCCGGCAAGGATCTGTATCGATTCCAGCTCCCACCGGTGATCGTGCAGGAGATCAAAGTCCGCATGCCGGACGGTTTCACGCCGCCCGAGAAGACGATCAAACTTTCGCTGGATACGCCCAAAGTCGAGTTCAAGGCCGACGCTCTGGAGATCTCCGGCAAAGTGAGCCTGCCCTCCGGCGGATCACCACCGGCGACAAAACAACCGTAGGCCTTCTCGCGTGGCGGCGGGACGAGGCTTCCGCATTGCGTCGCGGGAACCGGCGGCTCCATGATCCGCGCACTCCATGGCGATGTCCCCACCACGCTGGCACACGATTTCCACCTCGCCGCACGATCACGAGCGGGCGGCGCTGGAATTTGTGCGCGCGCGGCTGCCGGACTGCGATCCTTACCTCGCGTGGGCGAATTTCGAGTTCATCGCCGATGACGGCTCAGTGTACGAGGTAGACCTACTCGTGCTCACCAAGGTGGGAGTCTTTCTCGTTGAGATCAAAAGCTGGCGCGGAGAGTTGAGTGGAGATGCCGGCACCTGGACGAGGACGGTGGAAGGCCGGCGCTTCGCGGAGGACAACCCGCTGCTGCTGGCGAACCGCAAGGCCAAAAAGCTCAAGTCGCTCCTGCAGCACCAGCATGCCATGAAGGGCAAGCCCTGTCCGTGGATCGAGGCGCTGATTTTTCTCTCCACGCCCGCGATGCCGTCGCGGCTGACCGGAAACGCGGCACTGCGCGTTTGCTTTTGCGACCCGGAAAAGGGGTTGGCCCCGGCGGACCGGCCCGGAATTGTCCGGGCCATGACGCATCGCGAATGTCCGGGCCTGCAAAGCGGCGGCCAATCTTCCGTTGACCGGCCAATGGCGCAAATGTTCGCTCGCGCACTCCAGCAGGCGGGTATCCGCGAGTCACGCGCGGCGAGGCGCGTGGGCGATTACGAACTGGAAACTGTGCTCTTTGAAAGTCCGACCGGGGTTTACCAGGACTGGCTCGCCCGGCGCGTCGCGCACGGCAGCACCCGCTTGATGCGCATTTATCTCACCTCGCGCCAGGCGACGACGGAAGATCGCGAGGTGGTGAGAAAGGCCGCGCAGCGGGAGTGCCGGCTGCTCGAGCAACTCGACCACCCCAGCATCCTGCGGATCGAGGATGACACGGAGAGCGAGTTGGGGCCGGCGTTGCGCTTCCGCTACCAGCCGGAGGCCGTGCGCCTGGACCTTTTCATTGAACAGGAGAGCGAGCGGCTGAACGCCGGCGCGCGTGTGATCTTGCTTCGCCTCATCGCCGAGGCGGTGAAGTATGCCCACG
>JAQGPE010000244.1 GCA_028293225.1 Akkermansiaceae bacterium
GCTTCCTTCAGGTTGATGTCGCCCTTCTTTTTTTCGCCGCCGGCAGGCTCCTGGGGGCTGTCACCACCCAAATCCGTGCCCATTCCCACCCCTGCCGGGGCGGCGGGACTTTCGGCCAGTTCCTTCGGGGTCGGCTGGCGCACCACGACTCCGCCCTTGAGCATCATGAGGTCGCCTGCCTTCAGGTCCACGGCGGAGATATTGATCTTCTGGGCGGAAGTCTTCAGGCGGAAGCCGCCGTCGTTGAACTCGACCTTCCGGTAGGTGTGGTAGTTGTCCAGAACGCTCATCGCCTTGAGCAGGGGCAGGCGCTCACGCATGCAAATCACGTCGCGATCCAGCTTCACCTCGCCCTCCATCACGATGCCTTCGGCGGTGTTGGTCGAACCGGAGACCTTGAACTCCCCGGAGATCGAACCTTCCATGTACTCCCGCACGGCGTCCGGGATAATGTGGCGCACGTCAAGGTGGCTGATCTTCAGCCTGCCGCTGACCTGGGGCTTTTCACCCGCGGTGATTTCGAGGTCGGAGATCGTGATCGTCGCGGTCTGGTCGAGCTTGAGAGAAGCCTCCGTGACCCGGATGCCATCGGCATTGCAGTCCATCACCAGCGTTTGGATGTCCGCCTTTTCCAGCCAGTTCTGAGTAAAGGTGCCGCCCTCGAACTCGAGGTGCCAGCCGTTGTTACCCCGCACGGCCTTGAGATGGCTGTTGTCGATCCGGCCCTGGGTTGAGAATCCGCGATTCTGGCGCTCGGCGGCGGTGAAGCCCCAGACCAGGGAAGCATCCTTCACATCCAGGCTGGAAAAGGTGAAATCCGGATAGGATTTCACGAAGGATTTCCCGATCGCCTCAGCTTCCGCAGCACTGTCCGCGCCCGCCTTCAGGTTCATATTGAGCTGATCCACGCGGATGGTCCCGGCATCCCAAGGTCCGGTGACTCCGCCCAGCAGACCCGTCTTGAACTGGATCAGGCTGGCATCGAGTCGGTTGTAAAACGTTTCCGCGGTACCTTCCGCCGCCAGCTGGCGGATCTTGAACTCACCGCCGCTGCGGCCAAAGTCCTGGATCTTTGCCTCCTTCGCTCCCAGAGCGCTGCCAACCTTGGCATCCAGCCCTTCCTGGAAGGCCCTGGAGTTGGTGCGCTTGAACAGGTAGATGCCGAAGCAACCTGCCGCGACCACGGCGATGAGAGCGCAACGGACCAGAATCCGGCCAAGGTGGTAAACGGTCATGGACCATCCGCCTCCGCCTTGAATGGAGTGCCGCAACTGAAACCAGAATCCCTGACTGGCGATCCATTGGCTTAGTTTCTCTCTGAAAATGCGGGTCTGATCTCCCTCCATAAAATCCTGAAATCCCGGTACGGGCGCGCGGATTAGAGCGGGGCTGATACAAGCATGCGAGTGTAATTTTGCCCTCGCCGCGCATGCGCCCATCCCCTACCTGTCCGGCCGTGGATGGCACCGAATACAAGGTCAGGCTGGATATTTTCGAGGGCCCCCTCGATCTGCTCCTCTACCTCATCAAGAAGGAGGAACTGGATATCCATGAAATCTCGATCACCAAGATCACCGGCCAGTACCTGAAATACATCGAGACCTTCCGCCTCCTGAACATCGACCTGGCGGCCGAATTCATCGTGATGGCGGCAAACCTGATGTATTTGAAGAGCCGCACCCTCCTACCCCGCGCCGAGCAGCCGCCCGATGAAGAGGCCGAGGAGGACGATCCGCGCTGGGAACTGATCCGCCAGCTCATCGAGTACAAGAAATTCAAGGACGCGGCCGGCTTCCTGAGCCTGCGGGAAATCGAGCAATCGGACCGCTTCGCCTTCACCCCGGAGAAGCCCGAGATCCCGGAAGAACCCGCCAAACTGGGGGAAATCTCCATCTTCGACCTGATCCGTGCGTTCCAGAACGTCCTCAAGCGTTTCGAGGAATCCCACGATCTGGGCGACATCGTCGACGACCGCTACACCGTGGCGGACAAGATCGAGATGCTGCTGACCCGCTTCGTCCCCGGCCAGGCGGCGCGGTTCGACCTGCTGTTCGAGCAGGCCATCACCAAGGCGGAGGTCATCGTGACCTTCCTGGCGGTTCTCGAACTGATGAAAATGAATCAGTTCGTGGTGCGCCAGAACACGCTGCTCGGAGAGATCGAGATCGAGCGGCGGCTCCACACCGCGCCCCATCCTCTGGAAGGCGCGGCGGAGGAGACTGAGACGGAATGAGCGATGGAGAGCGAATGCTCTCCTGCAAAGCCGCTCAACCCAGACGGAAGGTAATGCGGGCCTTGGTCACGTCGTAGGGCGACATGTCCATCTTCACCCGGTCGCCGACGACCAGACGGATGAAGCGCTTGCGCATCTTGCCCGAAATGTGGGCGAGAACTTCGTGCCCGCTCTGCAACTGCACGCGGAACTGGGTGCCGGCGAGAACGGAGGTGATGACACCTTCGACCTCCACGGCCTTTTCTTCGCCGTCGCCGACGCTCTTGCGCACCCGGGGACCACCTGGTCCGCGTCTGCCGCGGCCACCGCCGCCTCTTCTGAATCCTTGGCTCATGCTAATGAAAATGCCGCGACGTTTTGCCGCGACGCCCCATTGATCCCGAAGCAGCGGCTGGGTTCAACTGCAAAAATCTCGTCCATATAAGAGAATGACCACTTTTCAGGCTTTCCACCGGCAGGAAATCCTCCCACCATCCGCGCCCCGCTGCGGGTGTCCCGATCCCGACGCGGGAAAAAAAACCGGGATGATTTCCCGGGATTTCCAATTGACACTCCAAAACCAGGTCTCTAGCTTGCGCGCCCCTCCGCCGGGATGCAACGGGCTCGTCGCTTGCCGCAGGGGAGTTCCGTTCCTATTCCAATGAAGACGTTTTCAGCCAAGCCGACCGACATCGAACGCAAGTGGTTCGTCATCGATGCCGAGGGCAAAGTTCTCGGTCAGGTCGCCGTCGAAGCTGCCCGCCTGCTGCGCGGCAAGCACAAGCCGATTTTTACCACGCACATCGACACCGGTGACTTCGTCGTCGTAATCAACGCCGACAAGGTTGTGCTGAGCGGCACCAAGGAAAACGACAAGATTTACACCAGCTTCTCCGGCTACGTCGGCGGCAAGAAGGTCGAAACCCCACGCATGGTGCGCAAGCGCCGTCCGGTTCTGCTCGTCGAGCGCGCCGTCTGGGGCATGATCCCGAAGACCCGCCTTGGCCGCGCCCAATACGGCAAGCTGAAGGTCTATGCCGGCAGCGAGCATCCCCATCAGGCCCAGCAGCCT
Organism: Akkermansiaceae bacterium; assembly: GCA_028293225.1. GTDB lineage: Bacteria > Verrucomicrobiota > Verrucomicrobiia > Verrucomicrobiales > Akkermansiaceae > Haloferula. The sequence continues at coordinate 3,285 of JAQGPE010000244.1, forward strand.
GAAAACTACGTCGTTGCCTGAGTCCTGTAGATCCTACTTTTTAATTCCATGAGCGAAGTCAAGACCCTGAGCGCCACCGGCCGCCGCAAGACCGCCGTCGCCCGCGTCCGCATGACCGAAGGCACCGGCCAGATCATCATCAACGGCCGCACTTTCGACGAATACCTTCCGACCCTGCCTCTGCAGAACGCCGTGCTCGCACCGTTCCAGCACAGCAACCTGGTCAACAAGTTCGACCTCGACATCACCGCCCACGGCGGTGGCTCGAATGGCCAGGCCGGAGCGATCCGCCTCGCCGTCGCCCGTGCGCTGACCCTGTTCGACGCCGAACTTCGCAAGGTGATCAAGCCACACGGCCTGCTCCGCCGCGACCCGCGCATGAAGGAACGTAAGAAGCCAGGCCGCCCAGGCGCCCGCAAGCGCTTCCAGTTCTCCAAGCGCTAAGCGCTTCGCTTTCGAAAGCCTTAAGCTTTCCCTCCCGAGCCCGGGCTGCGCCCCCCATGTG
>JAQGPE010000248.1 GCA_028293225.1 Akkermansiaceae bacterium
CATCCCGGACCTCGTCCTCACGGACAATGGCCAGGGCGGGAACTACTACGTGATCATGGCCAGCCACGGCGGCGACGCCTGGACCGACGGCCTGGGCGCGGGCGCACCGATGAATCCTTCCTTTGGCACGCTGTCCACCGGCGCGCTGGATTTCACGGGTGGCGAAATCAACAGCGGCGGCCTCTACGGCGGCGCGAACTTCGGCTACACGGTGCCGGAACCGTCCGCCTTTGCCCTGGCCGGTCTGGGCGTGCTGGCGGTGTTCCGCCGCCGCCGTTCCCGCTAGGATTTTTCGCCGGGCTTTTCACTCAGCCGGGAAAGGAGGCCGCCTTCGCAAAGCGGTCGCTTTTCCCGGCATTTTTATATCCCGGTTCCCGGTTCCGCACCGTACGGATGACACAACATTCCGGCGTGGCACAGGAGAGATAAAAGTGCCGGAAAGGGCCTGTTCACCACCGCAAAAACGGACGGCATTCCTGTATGCAAGGATTCCTACGATTCCAATAATTCACAGAATGTCAGCGTCCTATCTGTATTCAATGGCGGGAAACAATCTTGACAGGTAAAACCTTAACAAGGATGTGGGACCTTAGCCATTAGAGATGGATTCCCATCTTTAGTGGGAACCTGAAAACCCATCAAAATGCGCTCCCAAAAATCACGCACGAACTATGTACCGGTCTCTCCTTTGATCGCCGCCGCGGGCCTTTCGCTGGCCCTCGCTCTGCCGGCGCAGGCCTTCTGGCCGGCCGATGCGGACAATGCCTTCAATGCCTACAACAATGCCTTCTACTTCAGCAGTGGCGGCAACGCCTACTACAAGACCGACAACGGCACCGGAACCGGTCCCGGCTGGTGGACGCTGGCGGAGGAAATGGAAATGGCGGAGGACGCCTGCGACCGCAACCCGACGGCCGGCAACAAGGCGATCGTCAGCGCCCTCTGCAACGGCTTCGTGGCCCAGTACGGAACGCTGTGGACTTCCAACAGCTTCAACGACGACATCGCCTGGGCGGTGATCGCTTTCGCACGGGCCTATCAGATCACCGGCAACACCGCCTACCGTGACCGTGCGAAGGCCAACTTCGATGCGATCTACAGCCGCGGCTACGACAGCGTGCTGGGCGGCGGCATGTGGTGGAACACCTCGAAGGGATCGAAGAACGCCTGCGTCAACGGCCCCGCCTCGATCGGCGCCTACCTGCTCTATCAGATCACCGGCGACTCCGGCTACCTGACCAAGTCCCAGAACCTCTACAACTGGGTCCGCAACAACCTCTTCAACGCCACCACGGGGCAGGTCTACGACAACAAGAGCTCCGGCGGCACGGTCACCACCTGGGTCTTCAGCTACAACCAGGGCACCTTCATCGGGGCGGCCAACTACCTGGGCAATGTCAGCGATGCGACCCTGGCGGCCAACTGCGCCAAGAACACCCTCTGCACCGGCGGGATCCTGCCGGACTCGACCGAAAACAGCGACGGCGGCGGCTTCAACGGCATCTTCATCCGCTGGATGGCGAAGTTCATGAAGGACCGCTCGCTGCAGAGCACCTACCAGCCGTGGCTGCAGCTCAATGCCAACGCCGCCTGGAACGTCCGCCGCACCTCCGACACCCTGGGGTGGAACAACTGGAGATCCAGTACTCCCACCGGCACCCGCTATTCGTGGGGCTGCGCCAGCATGCCGCTGATCCTGCAGGTGGTCCCGGCCGATGGGGAGGGCGTGATGCTCTGCCAGGACATCGACTACCAGGGCACGCCGAGCCAGCTGATCGGGCCCGGCACCTACAACCTGGCCCAGTTCCCGGGGCTGAATGTGGCGGACGACTCCGTGACCACCCTGCGGGTGCCCGGCGGCTGGAAGGCGACGCTGTATCAGAACGACAACTCGACTGGCACGGCGTGGAGTTTCACCGGGGATACCAACTGGGTGGGGGCGGCCAACGACCAGGCCACCTCTCTCAAGGTCGAAGTCACCGGGGTGATCTTCTACCAGGATCTCAACTACCAGGGATCCCGTGGCACGGCGCTGGCAAAGGGCGCCTACACCATGGCCCAGCTCAGCGCGGCCGGGGTGCCGAACGACTGGATGACCTCCATGCGGGTGCCTGCGGGCTGGACGGTGATCGTCTATCAGAACGACAATCTCACCGGCACCTCGTGGACCTTCACCGCCGACAGCAACTGGGTCGGCGCCGCGGTGAATGACCAGATGACCTCGGTGAAGATCCAGTAAGAACAGCAGTAACTCCTGCGCGGGCGCATTTCCCATGCGTGCGCCCGCGCCCGATTTCATTCCCCCCTTTTTCAAATGAACCGCCGCCTTGTTGGAACGATGACGCTTCTCGTAGCGGCCGTTGGCGTGGCCGGATGGGCGCATCGCAGCGAGGTGCTTTCTCATGGAGAGAAGGCTCCGCAGATCGGCGTGGCGGGTGGCGGGGCGACTGCTCCGCAGGCGAGACCGGAGGGTCCGCGCGATCATCAGCGGCTGCTGGAGAAACTGATCGCCAGCATGATTTCGAAGCCTGGTGAGGAGACCGGCAGTGAGGGCGAAAGCCGCTTTCACCAGATGATCGCAGGGCTGAAGTCCGGCGACTTTGCCGCGCTGACTGAACAACTGGCAGCCATGCAACGGCGGGGAGATGTCGTGGGCGGGCACGATCTGCAAATGAAGCTGCTGGGCGCCTGGGCGGAGATGAATCCGGCGGAGGCGGCGACGGCGCTTTCAAAGCTTGCGACCGAAGATCAGCCCGACGCCTGCCGGACGCTGGCCGCGACCTGGACGCGAAACGATCCAGACGAGGCGCTGGCCTGGGCCCGGGGCTTGCCCGCTGGCGATCTGCGCGGCGAGGCGCTCACGGGCATCGGTCACGAGGAAGCTTTTGCGAATCCACGCCGGGCGATCGAGCTGGCTCAGGAGGCGGGCGCGACGCCCGGCGCCGCCGAGGTCATCGACCAGGCCGTCACGACCTGGGCCGCCAGCGATGCGCAGGCCGCCATGACCTGGGGTAAGGAGATCGCCGAGCCGGCGCTGCGCGAAAAAGTTCTGGCGGGCGTGGCGGTGTCGTGGGCCGACCGCGATCCCTATGCGGCGGCGAATCTGGTGATCGACTCGGTCGGCGAAGGCCAGCTCGAAGAGAACTCGCTGGTCGGGATCGTCCAGCGGATCGCCCTGGGCGACATGGCCGGCGCCCGGGATTGGGTGGCGCAATTTCCGGAGGGACGGATGCGCGAGCGGGCCGAAGCGGAACTGGTCCGCATCACCGAACGCGCCACCAGGATCGCGCC
>JAQGPE010000765.1 GCA_028293225.1 Akkermansiaceae bacterium
AAGGTGTGGCCGCCGTGACTGAAGCTGCTGGCGGCAACCTCCGCAGAAAAGGTGCTGCCGTCGCCGCGCAGGAATTCACATTCATAACGGGACTCGCCGGAGGACTGCACCTGCTGGAAGAAGCGCATGCGTTCCTGCAGATCTTTTTCGGGGTGGAGATCGGCGAGGCCCATGCCGACCACGTCTTCCTTCGAGCAACCGAGCAGCTTGCACATGGTGCCGTTCGCCTCGATGACCGAGCCATTCTGATCCTGGAGCACGATGCCATCGAGCGATTGCTCGAAGACCTTGCGAAAGCGCAGATCGCGCTCCGCCGCTTCATCCTGGGCCTGCTTGCGCTGGCTGATGTCCCGGACGATGCCGTGGACGCGCGGCTCGCCATTGACCTCGAAACGACTGCCGACGATCTCCGCCGAAAACAGCGAGCCGTCCATGCGCTTCAGGACGATCTCGGTGCGGCTGTAGCCGGTGGCCTTCACCTCGCGGAGAGCCTGGCGTGCGATGGGAGCCGACTCCACCGGAACCAGGCGGGTGAGATTCATGCGGACCAGCCATGCGTGCGGGTAGCCGAACATGCGCTCCGCGCTGGGGTTCGCATCGACCACTCTGCCGGCCAGGTCGTGGATCAGGACGCCATCGAGGGAAGAGCGGAAGAAGGCGCCGAATTTCTCCTCGCCCACCAGGATTTCCTGCCGCGAGTCGAAGCGGTCCTGTTCGCCGGCGAGCATGTGCGCGATCAGCCCCATGATCTGCTCATCGATCGCACCGAAGGGACGATGCGTGGTAAAGAAGGCGCTGAAGATCCCCTTAATCCTCCCACGGACTTTGACCGGAATGCCGGCATAGGTCAGGAAGGCATTGTTCGAGACGATCGGATCGGAGATGAAATAGGGAGTCGCGGGCAGATCCGTCACGAGGGTGCAGGCACCGGATCCGGATGCGATGACCAGGTTTTCGCAGATCCCTTCACCGTCCGCCGGGGCCGCGTCGGGAATGTTCCATCCTGACAACCGCCGCAGGCCGTTTTCATCGAGCACCGCGTAGGCGCACGCGCCCGCGCCGAGCACTTCACCGGCCGCGGCGGACAAACGGGAAATGTTCTCCCGGTAGTCGCCCCCGAGCTTTTCGAAAGCGCCGTTCAGCCGCGCCAGAAGCGCTTCGTGGCCGCCCGCATCGATGCCGGCAGGCAGGGAAATCATATCTCGGGGCATGAAGTGAAAAAATGAATGTGGAACCCGCCTGAAAAGAATGCGACCTGTACACTACGCGATTTCGTAAGACTTTACGACTAACAAACATGAAATATCCGGCTATAGTTTTGGCCGCGTTCAAGCCCCCACATCGACGAATCCCCCATGCAGCCGACCATCGACCTCCGCCATCTCAGTGCTCTGGGAGGGGCGTCCGATCCAGAGCTCTGCGAAATCATCGACGATTTCCTGGATGAGCTGCCTCTGAACGTCGCGGATGCCCGCCGGTTGATCGCCGAGGGTAATCTGAATGGGCTGCGGGAAATGGCGCACAAGATCCGTGGCATGTCGGGCTCGATGGGTTTCAAGCCACTCTGCGCGATCGCGACCGAGGCCGACAAGGACACGCCGATCGAAGATCCCGGCGGTTGGCTCGACCGGCTGGAAGTGGAAATCGCCGTGGGTGTGAATGCGTGGAAGATCCTGAAGGCGGATGCCCAGGGTTGAGAGCGGGAACGCCGCAAGAGCAGCGTCCCTGTGGGAGGCGATCAGTTACTACGGACCACGTTGCTGATGCGAACCTCATCGATGTCGCCATCGAAATTGCCAAGGGTCAGCGTGAAGTCATTTTCCCGGCCGTAGTTCAGATTCGTGACGGTTTTCTGGCCGACCACGACTCCGTCGACCAAGCAGGTGATCATTCCGCCCTGGTCCAGTGTCATGCGCACCAGGTGCCAACTACGGAGCGTGACCTGGTCGTTCCAGGCCTGGCTGTTGACGATCTCGTTCGAGCCCGCACAGACGTCGCAAACGGAAGGCCGGTTCCATTTACCGTCTTCCAGCTCCAGGCTGGTGTCCCAGGCCTGGTAAAGATCGACGACCGGGAAATACGAGACCGAGTAGGCCTTGTAGGCGCGGGGATAAATGCGGGCTTCGAGAGTCAGCATGGGAGCCGTTTCCCCAGGCATGATCTTCACGTCCGGAATCCTCACGCTGAGCTGGTCACCCAGGTTGGTGAAGCGGGCAACCTGACCCGAGGGGGCGGACATCCAGCCGGAGTTGTCGGAAGCCAGCGTGACGTTACCACCGGCGGTGAGGTGGTAGCCGTTCGGGCCGGAGTCCTGGAAGTTGCCATTGAAATGGTAGAGGGCAGTGGTGGAGTTGTCGGTCACGAACTCCGAAGCGCCATTGGCCGCCTGGGTCGAAAACACTCCGGAGCCGGAGACGCGACGGCCATCCGGCATCAGGACCTCGGCCTCGATCCACTGCGTGCCGACCGTGGTCGGCGTGAAGGTAAACTGGGTGCCGCCAAAGACCGGTGCCTGGCCGGAGGCTTCCCAGACGATCTTCGCCTGGGTAAGATCGAGTCCATTCGCGGCCATTGTCGCGGTAACAGGACTGCCTACCGGTGCGTAGGCTGAGGGCAGCGTGATCGTGACCGGAAGCGTTTTCCACGACTGGGTCGCGGCGGGAGTCTGTGCCGCAAGCCACGCGAT
>JAQGPE010000253.1 GCA_028293225.1 Akkermansiaceae bacterium
AGAAATAGCCACGGCCTTTTTCGCTGTTGCTCCTCTCCTAAGCTGCTTTGCGGGGCCCAAGCTCCCGCAAAGCAGCTACGAAGAGAATCATCATCCCGACCTCTGAACCCGTGAGGTCGAGGGACTATCTCAAGGCGTTGTCACACTGAGGCGGCCGAAGAGGCGGCCGTTCACTGCCGAAGTGACAGGAACGCTCACGACGACGGTCTCCAGTCCCGATGAAGGCTGGTTCGGTGTGATGGTAACGTTGGCGCTGGTGGCCGACGGAATCGGGATCGCGGTCCAGGCGCTGAGCGTGGAGCCGTATTCGAAGGCTTGCGTGGTGTCGGTTTTCGACTCGGCGCGGCGCACGAAGGTGAAGACGTAGTTGCTGCCGGAGATGGCGCCCGTTGGCAGGATCGCGCGGGAGGCGGCGCCGGGGTTTCCGTTCAACACGTATTCCATCACGTTCTGGATGCCGTCACCGTCGGGATCGCCCGTCTTGCTCTTGTCGGTGAGCGCGGGGAAACCGGAGACCCAGGTGGTGTAGCCGGTGGCGGCAGCCGGGGTGTAGGCAAGGACCAGGTCCTTGCCGCTCGCCGCCAGCGACCAGGTGCCGAGGCCGGGGAAATTCGAGGTGGCCACCTGCCAGTTGGTCGTCGTCAGACCGCCCAGGGAGTTGCTAGCAGAAGCGATCGTGAACGTCTTCGCCGCTTCCGTGAAATTGACGAGGCCCGTGCCGTCGACGCTGATCGTCAGCTTGGAGCCGGTGGTCGCGTTGATGACCACCGAGCCGAAGCTCGTGCTGTCATAGCCGACGCCCGAGTCTCCCGTCCAATCCCCGATCTGGACCGCGTAGGTGGAGCCTGCCGAGAAGCGCAGGGTGTCGGAGCCGGTGATCAGACCGATCTGGCCGAGGTCCGCCCCGGGAGAAAGGGTGCCGCTCACGATCAGCGGAGAACTGACCGTCAGATTCCCCGCCAGCGTGGCTCCCGCCGCCACGGTGACGGTGGTCATGTCCATGAAGGCATTTGCCACCAGAGTTCCGGCAGCCACCGTCGTCGGACCAGGATAGCTGGTGCCGGTGGTGGAAATCAATTTACCCGCGCCGGCCTTCGTGAAGCCGCCGGTGCCGTTCGATGCCACTTCCGCCGCGGTCAATTTGTGCGAAAACGGAACCGCCGGGGTGTCCGCACCGCCGCCCGTGAAGGTAAAGGTCAGCGTATCGCCCGCCGCGTAGCTTTCGCCCGGTGAGGTCATGGTAACGCCGCTGACGGCGCCGCCCGCAATCGTGGCGATCGCGCCGGCGCCGGTGCCGCTGCCGGAGGAGGTCACCGTCACATAGGGAGCGCCGATGTAGCCGCTGCTACCTGCCGTGACCGGGATGCTGCCGCCTGTGATGTAGACGCCGCTGTCCGCAGCCCCGGCGATGAAGGTGTTGAGGGTCGCGTCCTTGCCATCGGTATCGATGGTCAGGCCGCCCCGGAACATCTTCACATTGGAGATCGAGCTGTTCATCAGCTCCACACCGGTCGCCGCCGCACGCACGGTGCCGCCGTTCAGATTGACCTGCCCGGCGCCGCCCGCCTGGTAGAGACGGCCGCTGAGGCTCAGGATGCCGCTGTTCAGGTTCAGCGTGCCGGTCGAAGTGGGATTGCCGGAAACCACGATGCTGCCATCATTTCCGCCATTCGCCGTGCGCAAGGCGGAGAACACGGCATCTCCTCCGGCCTCGGTGCCGATATTGAGCACGCCATCGCCAGCCGCCTGGTCGCCCAGGATCGTGCGGTAGGCGGCGGAGACACTGGCCGTGCCGCTGGAGAAAGTGGCAACGCCGTGACCACCCGCACCGCCCAGCGCGAACCAGCGGCCGGAGCTCAGCGCGCCGCCCGTCTGAGTGAGGACACCGTAGCCGGACTGTCCCACGCGCACACCCGAGTTGGCGATCGTGGTCAGCGAACCGCCCGCCAGCTCATAGGAGCCATAGGAGTTCGCCACAGTGCCCAGAGTCAGGTAAGTCGAATCCGCGCCGTAAGTGGCGGTGCCGCCGGTCTGGCGGATCACGCCCGGGCCAGCCGCGTTGTTACCCGCGATCGCCGTGCCATTGAAAACCACGGTGCTGGTATCGGCGATGAGCAAGGCGCCCTTGCTCGGCTTATCCCCCACGGTCAAGGCGCCCGCGCCTGATTTCGTGCCGGTCCCCGTGAAAGCAAGCACACCGCCGCGGACCAGTGTCGGACCCGCGTAGGGGTTCGTTCCGGAAAGCGTGAGGGTGGAAGCTCCGTTCTTCGTCAGGCCCGAGGTTCCGGCGATGGAAGAGGAGATTTCCGCGGAGCCCGCACCCGTGATGCGGGTGATGCCCGTGAGGGTCAGAGTGCCTCCTTTGACAAGGTAGCCGCTGCCGGTGAAGTCCAGCGTGCGCGCGGTCACCGGTTCGGCCACGGTGATCGTCGTAGGCGCGCCTGCGGAGAAGCGGGCCGTGTCATAGCGGCTGTTATCCCACAGCGAAGCGCTGCCTGTTGTCCAGTTGGCGGAGGTCGTGTCCCAGGAGGCGGATTGCGACCCCGTCCAATCCTTCAGGATCGGCTCAACCGTGGCAGGCAGCAGGATGTTGGGAGTGGAAGTCGTGCGAGCGGTCGGCGTGGCAAAGTCAGCGATCTGGTGGTCGATCAGCATCCACGTCGTCCCATCGGCGCTGCCTTCCAACGTCCAGCGCAGCGGATCGCGCTCGGCTCCGTCGTTGCCGGTGGTGAAGCGGTAGCCGTCGATCGGGGTGGCGGCGGTGAAGGCGACCACGAACGAGCTCTTGTTGAAATCGAGCCATTTGTTCGCGGTGCTGCCATCGATGAGATTGACCGCAGTCTCCGTGGCCTGCGTGGTGCCATTCACATTCGTCGCCGTGGCGCCCGTCGTGGAAACGACGGAACCGGAAAGCAGGAACTGGAACTCGGCGAGAGCGACGCTGTTCGCGGTCGCATCATTGCGGAGCTTGATCGGCGTGACCCGGTAATACTGGTAGCTGACCTGGACGCCCGAGGCAGTCACACCGCAGGTGAGGGCGGCGAGCAGCAGGGAGGCCCGGATCGATCCGGCGATTCTTGGGGATCGTGAAATCATATAAGTCTAGTACTAGATTCGACGTGCATAAAGGTGCGCGCCGCTGGGTTTCTCGGGGGAACGCCGTACTTCCGAGCAGGGAAGCGAGACGTTTTCGTAACCCGGATGGGAGGCCGGGGTGTCGCAAACCTACAATCCGCCAGTGCCCGGATAATTCACCGTGCGTACTGACAATCTGTTGATAGCCAAGTCTCCACCATCATCATTCCAGATGACGAGAGAGGTTGGCACCGCCCGGATGCTGGCGGGAACTTCTGCAATAATCTCCGCTTGGGTGGAGGTGCCTGCGTGAAGAGTGATCTTTCCGCCGAGAGCGTCATAGCGCAGCGTGAGCTCGCTCTCCTGGAAGGCGGATATACCGGTAAGATCGGATTCGATGCCGGTCGCCTCATCCCTGAGACGCCAGCGGTGGCCTTCTGAAGCCCGCGCCTGGACCGAGCAGATCACCCGTCCGTCGCTGGTCTGCAGGGCGATCTTTTCGATACCGCCGAGACGCGTTTGCTTGTCCCAGATCCACGACGGTTGCCGGGTGCTGAAGGACATCAGCACGACCTGACGATTGTCAGGAAAAGGTTCCTTGAGGAAGGGGCCGAGCAGATTCCTGCTGCCGCCCGAGGTGTCGAGGCGGCCGCCGCCGGCGGTGGAGGGAGCGCGCTCCTTCTGCACCTGCCAGGCCATCCCGATATCGGGCTTTTTCCCGGCTAGCGGAGTGCCCTTCGGCTCGCTGAAATCATCTTCGAAAACCGTCGTCTCGTCAGGCAGGGCCTTGCGGAACTCCGCCACGTCCAGAGCAGCGACGCGGGTGTTGCCGCGGTTGAGCCAGGAGACCGCCTCACCGGATTTGAGATTCCATTTTCCCTGTGAGTTGCCGCGATCGATGTCGACGCTGCCGGCCACGACGTGAACTTCGCAGGAGCCGCCCTCCGAGGCGCGGATGCCGAACTCGGTGCCGGAGTGACCGACCGTGGCCCCTGCGACCCGCACCTGGAAGGAGCGGGCGTGGTCGCCGACGCTGAAGAAAACCTTGCCGCGGCGGAGATCGAGGTCCTGACCGTTGTCCGCCAGCGTCACCTGCGCCGGACCATCGATGCAGGCCTGGGTGGCATCGTTGATGCGGACCTCCACGACGCCGTCCAGCACGTCGAGACGCTGGCCTTTTTCAAGCACGGCCTCATTGACCGTCACGCCGTTGATCAGGAAATAGCTGTCGGCGGAGCCCACCACGGTGACGCGCGGCACGGGGCGCGGGTAGAGCATGAAGACGCTGGTGGCGGAGAGCAGCAGCACCGCGGCGGCGCTGGTGATCCAGGCCCACTTGTGCGACTTCTTCTTCACTGGAAAGAGTGACACGCCCGCAGCCTCCGGTGGGTGGTCCTTTACCGCCATCGGTGCGGGCATGTCAAAAGTGTCGACGAGCATCTGGTCGGTGCACATCAGCGCGAAGTAGTCGCGCCGCAGCTCACGATCGCTCAGCAGCAATTGCTCGATGCGTTCGAAGTTCTCCTTCGAGATCGAGCCTTCCAAGAGTTCCTGGATCAGCAGTTCAGCTTCCTCGCGCGTGCTCATGATGCGTCGAGTTGGAGTTGATCCTCGATGCAGCGCCGCAGCGCCGCACGAAGCTGGAACAGACGGGCCTTGAGAGTACCCACGCTGCGCTGGGTATTGTGGGCCAGGGCCTCGAGCGAAGCACCGGACCAGTAGCGATGGCGGAGCAGCTCCTCGTCCTTGGCGGTCACCTTTCTCAGGCAGACCGACAGGGCCTGGCGGCGCTCCAGCAACTCGTCGGTCGCTTCCACGAACTCGTCTGCAAAAAGCTCCAGCAGCTTCTGGTCAAAAGAAACGATCCGGGAGGCCTTCTTCTGGCGCAGGTACTCCTTCACCTCATACTGGGCGATCTTGAAGGACCATGCCTTGAAGCTGGAGCCGGAGATGAAGTTCTCCCGCTTGTTCCAGAGCACCATGTTGACCGACTGGCGGATGTCGTAGGCGGCGTGCATGTCACCGGTGAGGGCACGAATGAAATAGAACAGGTCGACCTGATACTTGGTCAGCTCCTGCACGAATTCATCAATGTTCTCGTCGCCTTGGGTCATCGGACCGACCAATACGTAAAAACGGGACTTTAGGTTTAGTCTGTGGGTGAAGTTTTCGGCCGGACCCTTGCAATTGCGTTGTTTTTCTTTTCGACCGCCGGAAATCCCAGACTCCACTCCGGGGTTTGCCCGCTGCAGAGCGCGCCTCTCCCACCTGCAGCGGAATGCGGCTGCAAGCCTTCGGCGCTGAGCGGCATCGGCCATTGCCGGGACGTCATGGTTTGCCTCACTTGAACTCCAGCGTACCCCAGAGCTCCGGAGTAAGCATCGCCTCATCAGGAACATCGGACACGATACCGGTGGACTTGTTGCTCCAGTAGGCGCGGGAGCGGGTCTCGGCGCCGTCGCCTCTCAGCAGGCCGATGTCGCCGCGGATCCGGGCACCGGGCGCGGGTCGCAGACCCAGGGTGGCGAGCGGAATCGAAATCTCGTAGTTGCCCTCGCCGCCGGTTGCGAACTCGATCTGCGCGGTGACGTCCTCCACCTTGTCAAAGGTGATGGTCCGCCACGGCGAGGAGAACGGCACCTTATCCGGCTCCCGGGTCCCGGGCACCACGGCGCGGTAGAGCAGGGCTTTCGGCTGGCCCTTCACGGTGGTGACGATCAGGCGCAGGTCACCCGCGACCGGTGCGCTGCGATTTCCGGCCGGCCCGAGCATGAGATCGAGCGCGTCGCCGGTCTTGAAGGGCGCGAGAGGCATCTCGCCACTGTTGCGCAAGCCGTCCTTGCTGCCCGTCCGCCAGCCCGCATAGAGCCGGTCGCCGGATACCGCCAGAGCCGCGGTGACGTCGTAGGGCTTCGAGTCGGAATTGAAGTAAGCCTTCACGCCGCTCTTATCCACATCCACCCAGCCGTCCTCCGGCCAATCCTCCATCCTGCCGTCAACCTCGGGCTTCTTCGGCAGCAGGGCCACCGTCATCAGACCGCTGCCCGCCAGACGCTGGCGTGCGGCCTCCGCGGCGATCTGCCAGTTGCGGCTCCTGTCCAACTCGGCAGCCGTCACCGTGAGGTCGCTGTCCGGCAGCCGGCGGATGCTTTCCATCCCGTCCAGTCGGACGATCGCACTGCGCGCGCCATCGACCAGGTAGACCTGGCCATCGGAGGAGTGAGTGAGTGTCGGCCAGAAATTCTCCTCGCCCAGGGTCACGTCGCTCAGATCCATGCCGCGGGGGGCGGCGGGCATTTTCCAGCCCTTGCCGCCGCGCATGTCTTCAAAGACCGAGGCCACGAACAGGCCGTCCTGGGTGAAGAAGACGAGGCGGCCGTGATTGGTGTGCAGCGCCCAGAGAGGTCCGGCATCGCTGCCAGCGACCTCGAAGAAACCGCCGGGCAAACGGGTCGCGCCGATGAGTTGGCCGGGACGATCCGGTCGCGGCGCATTGTGCGAGGCGTGCAGGCCGGGCCAAAGGTTCGGGTAGCTCCACTTCGCCCCGCCATCCTTCACCCCGGAGATGGAAAGCGGGCCAAAGGGGGCGACGCCGAGCGTCACGACGGACCATCCGCCGCTGCCGGTGAGCAGTTGGTCGCCGCCGCTGGACTGGGGGTTCTGCACCTCCGGGGCGACTACGGTGCCTTTCGTAGCATCGTAGACCGGAGTCCCCGCCGCGGTGAAGCTCGCGGGAGCAAAAGAGACAGCCCGGCCGCCCAGGCGCGCCACGGCGAAGCTGAGGTCCGGCATGACCGTGATCCCGCCGCCCTGAACCTTCTCGATCGTGACTTCATCCGGCTGAACCTGGAGATCGTCATTGCGGTCGGACCAGATGAAGAAAGCCTCCTGCCCCTTGCCCGTGGCGCTCAGCCCCTGCGGCCAGCAGGCGGCGAAGGCGGGATCGGCCAGCACCGGCCAGGCGGTCGCATCGCCCATTCCCGCCACGGCGCGGGCCACGCCATCGCGCTCGGCAAACAGAAACGCCGAACGGCTGCCGCCGGTGGGATTCGAGTTCCACGCATCTGTGAAATATTTACGGCCATCATGGTAGATGGCGGCCTCCGGAGCGGCACAATCCTTCGGCAGCGGGAGAGAGTGGGCATCATCGCCGCGATACAGCACGCGCTCCAGCCGGGAGGTGCCGTCCTTCCAGTTCAGGTGAAACTGCAACGTGCCGCGATTCTCATCGGCATAGTAGAAGAGGTTCTTGTCCTGCGGATCCAGCGCGCCGCCGCCGCCATATTTACCCGGGCCGGCAATCCCGCGAATGAGCTCGCCGGTATCCAGCGACCAGACGCTGACCCGCTTCGGCACGAAGTCGTGCTCCGCCACCCACAGCTGGCGCCTCGAATCCACCGCCATGCCGAGCGGGCGGTTCATGTGCTCCGGATCGTATGGTCCGGCGTGGGGCGCGCCCGGCTTGCCGATCGCACGGACGAATTTCCCGTCAGGCGTGAAGATCTTCACCTGATGGCTGTTGCCGTGGTCGCTGATGTAGAGGGTGCCGGACTCGTCCAAGGTCAAGCCCACCGGCTCCTCCAGGCCACTGCTGATCAGCGGGACGGGAGGCTGGTCGAGCGCGGGATAGCGCAGCAGTTGCGTGCCGGAGAGGACCAGCAGCGCGCCACTGCGGTCCCAGGCCAGGCCCTGCGGTGCGGGCAGCGAAAGAGTGCGGGTGACCTGGCCGCCGGCGGCGTCCACGATCAGCAGTTCATTGCGCCGGGTCAGGCTGATGGCGGCGGTGGTATTGAAAACGGCGATCCCACCGAGCTGGCCCTCGGCCTTTTCTCCGCGGGCGTTCGGGATCATGAGGCCGAGCGGATATTTCAGCACCGGCTTGTCGCCCTCCTTGGTCAGAGCGGTCACGCGCAATTCGCCCTCGCCTGATTTGCCATCGGTCTCCCAGGCGGAAGCGACGTAGACCTGCACGCCCGGCTGAGGCTGCGGGCCGGTATCGCGGCCGAGGTACGGGGCGGCGGTCCAGTTGCCGCCGATCCACTTCTTGCCGCCCAGCTTGTGCCCATCCAGATCGACCCAGGCAAAGCCCGCGGGCCCCTCGGTCACATAGCAGCCGAGCTCGACGACCGGGCTTCCCGTCGGGGATTGCGCGGCTGGCAGAAAGACCGCGGCCTGTGGCGGCGTGTGATTGGCCAGCCAGCCACCGGTCGAGTCATCGGTGCTCCAGGGCGGGTTCCCGGGAGCGTAGACGGCGAACTCATAGCGCGGCGTGATTTCCCCGCGGGTGAGGCCGCGAACCCGGTAGGCGCCCGGCGCCACCAACCGGCCCGGAATGCGATAGACGCCATGGCGGGCGGCATCGGCATCCCGGCCCAGATCGTCGGTTCCGTCCCACCAGGCGGTATTGTCCCCCGCTGGAAACCAGGTATCGGCGACCAGATTGCGGACGCGAAAGCCATCGGGCCGCTCGACCACCAGCGTGACGTAGCCCGCGGTGGCGAGATGGAATTTCACCGGAATCGGCGGGTGATTCTCCTTCGAGGGCTGGGCGGCCAGCTGCACCGCATCCTTGAAGGGAGTCTCTCCGAGCGAGTGCAGCGCCATCAGTTCGCCCAGCCAGATCCGGCGTCCATCGTTGTTCGTGGCGTGGGAGAGAGCTTCGCCGGGAGCGGTGATCTTCAGGCGCAGAGCCCGCGTTTCCAGCGGCTTGGCAAAGGCCAGGCGATTCGGCCAGAAGCGGGTCGCGTACTGGTGCTGGATCCCGGCGTAGCTCGCCACCGGCTTCCAGTCGGCTTCGTCCGCATCGCGCGGATTTCGTCCGGGCGGACCGGAAAAAGTCTCCACCTCCGCAGCCCCGATCCCGGCCCAAAAGGCGACCAGGCCATCCAGTTTCACGGGCCGCAGCCAGGTGAGCATGACCCACTCCGGATGCTCCGGGGAAATGACCGGCGAGGACTCGGGCGGCGGGCTCTTTTCCTGGTTGTCCCAGGCTTCCCAGCCGTCGTGGTTGCCGTTGATCAGGCGGTCGGCGAGTTCACTGCGGGCGCTGGCGGCGGCCGTGGCGATCGCGGCCTCATTCAGGAAGCGTTGCGGCAGGACCAGGGCGCCGCTGAGCTTGCCTGCGTAGTTCTCATCGGAGGGAGCCGCGATGTGGCTGAACCGCAGGGCACGCGTGGTGGTGCCCGGTGGCAAAACCCACAGAGCCAGGTCCTCCTCCTCCGTGGTTTCAGCGCCGGTCAGCCGGCCCTGCTTCAGACGCTGGGCCGGCAGCCACTGCGAATCATCGTTCAGGTCGCCGGGATATTCCGCGCCGGGCTTCAGAATGCTGAGGCTTCCGCCGTCCTGGGAGAAAACACTGCCGACCGGGATGGCCTGCTGGAAGCCGATGCGCAGATGCCGCGGACCGGGCCTTTTCGAGTCGCCGAACGCGATGCCCGAGTGGCCGGTGGTCGTCGTGGTGGTGGACAGCAGCCACTGCGGCAGGCGGCTCTTGTCCCCGTCCTGGCCCGGCTCGATGCGCCGCTCCACGCCGTCGACCCACTCGGCGAAAGCGGCCAGGTCGATCTGATCGGACCGGACCGGCGTGCCGAACTCCGCACCCGGAATTTCCCCAATCTGGAAAGGCTCAGGAGCCGCCAGGGCCGAGGACCCGAGCAGCAGCAACGATGCCGAAGTAGCGGCGGCTGTCTGAGAAAGAGACCGGATCCACGAAAGCGTGCACATCGATACGAATGCTACGCGCAGATTGGAGCCGTCATTGCAAGCTTCGTCGCCCTCGACTCCCGGGATGCGAAGGCTCAGGATCTTCCGTCTTTTCATGAGCAGCGGCACAGCGGAGGAGGAGGTGATCATCGTCGGCGGGGGGATCGCGGGACTGGCGGTAGCGATCGCGCTGCGGCAGCGTGGCGTGACGGCGGTGATCCTGGAACAGGCCCCGGACTTGCGGGAGATCGGGGCCGGGCTGCTGCTGGCCCCGAATGCCTGTGCGGTACTGGAGCGCCTGGGCGGGCTGGCGGGGCTGCGGGCCGG
>JAQGPE010000269.1 GCA_028293225.1 Akkermansiaceae bacterium
GCGAAGTGAAAAGTGGCAAGTGCGAAGTGAAGCAGCCGAGGCATTCCCCCCTATTTAGAGTGAGGAGGCCGGGGCGGCGATTGTGGGATGCGCAAGGGGCTGGCGGTTTGTTGTGCGTCGAACCGCCCCTTGACCTGAGACGTTCGGCGTTCGAATCTCCGGCGCGCATGGCCTCCGCCCTTCTTTTCAGCACGGTCGATGAAATCATCGCCGACATCGCCGCCGGTCGTCTCGTGATTGTGGCGGATGATCCGGACCGGGAGAACGAGGCGGACTTGGTGGGTGCGGCCTCGCTGTGTACGCCGGAAATGATTTCCTTCATGGCGATCCATGCCCGCGGCCTGATCTGCGCACCGATCACGGAGGAGCGGGCCGAGGAACTGGACCTGCAACTGATGACCCGCCGCAACCGCGAGGTGCAGCGCACGGCCTTCACCGTTTCGGTGGATGCGGCCAAGGGCATCACCACCGGGATTTCCTCCGCCGACCGAGCTCTATGCGTGAAGCTGCTGGCGGATGGCGCCACCGGTCCGGACGACCTGGTCCAGCCGGGGCACATTTTCCCGATCCAGGCCCGTCCCGGTGGGGTGCTGCAGCGGGCAGGTCACACGGAGGCCGCGGTCGATCTGGCGCGGCTGGCGGGTCTGCCACCGGCAGGATTCATCTGCGAGGTGATGCATGACGACGGGACCATGGCGCGGGTCGGCGACCTGGGGGATTTCCAGCAGAAGCATGGGCTGAAGGCGTGCACCATCAGCCAGATCATCGAGTACCGCCGCCGCTCCGAGAAGCTGGTGGTGAGGGAGGAGACGATCAAGCTGCCGACCGATTTCGGCGATTTCGACTGTCACCTGTACCGGGTGGAAACGGACCAGTCGCACCACCTGGCGTTGACCAAGGGGGTGATCGACCCCGAGACGCCGACGCTGGTGCGGGTGCACTCGGAGTGCCTGACGGGCGATGTCTTCGGCTCGCAGCGCTGCGATTGCGGCGGTCAGCTGCACGAGGCGATGGAGCAGATTTACCGGGAGGGCGGCGTGCTGCTTTACCTGCGCCAGGAGGGGCGGGGCATCGGGCTGGCGGCCAAGATCCATGCCTATAAGCTGCAGGAGCAGGGCTACGATACGATCGAGGCGAATGAGAAGCTCGGCTTTGGCTCCGACCTGCGCGACTACGGGATGGGTGCGCAGATTCTGGTCGATCTCGGTGTGAGGAAGATCCGCCTGCTGACGAACAACCCGAAGAAGGTGATCGGGCTGGAGGGATATGGGCTGGAGATCGTCGAGCAACTGCCGATTTCGCTGCCGGCGAATCCGCACAACGAGAAGTATCTGCACACCAAGCGGGAGCGGATGGGGCACCGGTTGTGAAAGGGAACCGCGCTTAAACCATCCAACCGCGAATGGACGCCAATGGACGCGAATATGAGGAATTCCGGCCCTGATGAATGCCGTTGATCCACATCCTGCCGTTGTCCCTTTCTCTACTTCGCGTTCATTCAATGTTTGAAGATCTCAATGTGGCGGCGCTGCCGGCTGTGATGGGCGCTTGCCGGTTCTTATTTCGCAGCCGAGCTGGCAATATAAGATACTAGGGAATTCGTAGAAGAGGTCCTCATCACCTTGGAGGGCTGGGACGCGTTCGACGGCTGCTCGAAGAATTCGTGGGTGTCGGGCACTGGATCATCGGGAGCCGAGAGAGGGTGAATTCCAGGATTTATCGCTCCGTTCCTCCTGTAAGCAGCGGCCTCCGGCCGGTCATTTCCCAGCAGCCACGAGACGTGTCAGCCACTTGGCAAGCATGTCGCCGGCTGCTATGACAGGCTGAAAATCAGCGCGATCAAACGATATTCCAGACCGTGGCCGAAGATTTTTGCCGGACGAAATAATTGACCGCAGGCTTGATAAAACCTGCGGGTCGCGGCGCTGTCATGGGTGAGAAGCCGATCCGTCTGAATGCCCTCTTCCTCTGCACCTTCGAACGACTGGAACGCCTGGCTGGCCGAGAATGCCAGCCGCTTCCTGCTCTTCGCCCGGCAGCAGACGCGGTGCGGGCAGGATGCGGAGGATGTCCTCCAGGAAGCCCTGGTGGAAACCTGGCGGCGGGCGGGCGGGCGACCGGAGGCGGCACTGGTCTTCGCGACCATCCGGCGCCGGGCGATCGATCTGGGCCGCCGGACCGACCGGCGTTCCCAGCGTGAACAACTGGGCCGGGAGACCGAGCTTTTCACCCTGCCGCCCGAAGATGAAGACGCCGCCATCCAACTGGAACAGGCGCTGAAGCACCTGCCTGCGAACCAGCGGGAAGTGCTGACGCTGAAGTTCTGGGGCGGACTGACCTTTGTGGAGGTCGCCACCACTCTCGATATTCCGCAGGGGACCGCGGCCTCGCGCTACCGCATGGCCCTGGAATCCCTGCGCCAAACCCTGACCGCTACCCTGACCTGATATGAACCAACCCACGCCCGACGAGGAGATCGAAAAGCTGTTGGGCAGGCTGACCCCTGCGCCTCCGGATGACGCGCTGATGAAGCGTCTGAAGGCCGCCAATCCCGACCGGTCGAACATCATCCCGATGCTGCGCTGGACCGGGATCGCGGCGGCGGCGGTGGTCGCGCTGACGGCCGTCATGCTGATGCGTCCGGCGGCGAAGAAGGAGATGGCGAAGGGAGAGGATGCTCCGCCCGGGCCAGCTACGACGCTTCCCGTAAAAGTGCCGGTGGAGAGCCGCCAGCATCTCATGGAGGTGAAGGACCTGGGAATCGTCCAGGACACCTCCGGGCAGCAGCAGCCGGTGCGCCTGATCCGCACCACCTGGGTGGATGAAATTTTCTACGAGACCGAACCCGGCAGCGCCCCGGTGAAGGAGGCGCGGGTCCGGCAGGAAGTGCTACCGGTCGCCCTGAACAGCTACTGAACGAACAACCTGGTAACCCCTATACGATGATGAAAACGAAATACACGATCCTGTCGCTGCTGCTGGCCGCGGCATCCACCGCCGGAGCCCAGACCTCCGGGAGTGCTGCGACTCCTGCTGTGCCAACCGCACCGACGGCCGCGACGGCGCGCGTGGCGGTCCGGGCCGGCGCCAGGGCGGCGACGAATCTGACCGCCGCCGGCACCGATGTGGTGATCCCGACGGTCAAGATCGACCAGGTCGAGGCTCCGGTGGAGTGGACCTATTCCGATGACCTGGGCAGTACCAACATCACGAATGCCGGCGTGGCCCGGATGAACAGCGGGCCGGTGACTTTTCTGGGCGTATCCACCAATCCACCGTCCCAGGAGCTGAGCACGCAGCTGGCGGTGCCGGCGGACACCGGCCTAGTGGTCGATTTCGTGACGCCGGGCAGCCCGGCGGAGAAGGCCGGCGTGCAGAACAGCGACGTGCTGACCAAGCTGGACGACCAGATCCTGATCCTGCCGCGGCAACTGGCCGTGCTGGTGGCCAATCACAAGGAAGGCGACAGTGTGAAAATCTCCCTGATCCGCAAGGGTCAGCCGCAGGAGATCACCGCCACGCTCGGTAAACAGGAGAGCACGATGTCCGGCATCTCCGCCGACCTCGCGGCGAAGCTGGGTGACGTCCGGATCCTGGTGGACGGCAAGGAGCAGCAGCCGCTGCGCACCTTCACCCGCCGCTTTGCCATTCCTGCTGAAGGGGTCGATCCGGCCGCTCCTTCGTCCAACAATGCGGGCGGCACGGCCAGTGGCGCGACAAGCGGCTCGTTCGGCGGCAGCGGCACGAACGCCCGCATTCCGTCACAGGTGCTGGATGCCCTGAAGCACAGCCTGAACCAGGCGAGAATCGCCCGCGGGGACAGCGACAAGGCCATGGAAGACGCCGACGAAGCCGCCAAGTCCGTGCGGGAGGAACTGAAGGACATGCGCCGCATGCTGGAGGATCTGAACAAGAAGCTTGAGGAGCAGAAGAAGTAAGCAGTTTTCCCAAGGGAGGAAAGGCAGTCTGACAAATCCAACTACGACGCGCGGCGTAGCTGGAGGCGGCCTGAGTCAATGGGTTGACCAAGCTCAAGGGGAACTAAGGGAAGTGCGGCCTATGGCCGGGAGCTTTTCGAGCAGCCACGGGACGTGTCAGCCACTTGGCAAGCATGCCGCGGGCCCGCTCCGGTGGACAGGCGATGTGAGGCTGGATCAGGCTTCGCCGGCGGGGACCGCCATCTGCGGAGGTCCATCGGGCCAGGGGATCAGCCTCACGGGCTCGGGCGGGCCGGCCAGAGCCGGGAGCGAGCAGCGGTCGCGGAGGATGGTCTCCATGGCAGATCGTTTGCGTTTCGAGGTGATGGAGAAAGGATAGGTATTGCCGTTGCGGGTGAAGAGCTCGACGTTGGCGGCGTGGCCCTCCCGCACCCGGTAGCCGGCGAGAGTGGAGACGGGCAGGCGCAGCCAGGGCCGCCCCTCGCGGATGATGAGTGTCAGGCCGTCATCGGACATTTTCACCGGCAGGCGCCGCGGCCAGTTGACGGAGGTGGCGAGGAGAATGGCGAGGACCCAGACCTGTTCGCGGGCCTGGTGTACGATGAAGCGGCCGTCGAAGATCGAGAAGCCGCCGATGTAGATCGCGTCCGGGATCAGGGGCTGGAGGACGTCTATCATGATGGTCATAGCGGGATG
>JAQGPE010000328.1 GCA_028293225.1 Akkermansiaceae bacterium
TCGATCAGCTTTCCGGGCTGCCTGACTGGCTGCCGGGCTGGGGCGTGCCGGGGGACATGGAGCGCCGTGCCGAGTGGTTGATCCGCTCTCTTCCCAAGGATCTGCGCCGCGAATGCCAGCCGGTGGCGAATGCCGCGCGGGGTTTCACGGAGGAATGGCGGGACCGCGACAAGAACGCGCCGCTGGAGGTGGAGCTGGCGAAGTATCTCAGCAAGTTCTCCGGCTTTGAGATCCGCCCGGCGGACTTCGACCTGGAGCGGCTGCCGGAGGATCTGGTGACCAAGATCTGGGTCTGCGATGACGAGGAGAAGGAGCTGGCGTTCGGCAAGGACGTCGCCGCGATCCGTCAGAAGCTGGGCAAGGTGGTGAAGAAGCGCTTCGAGGCGGCGGCGAATGCCGAGTGGGAACGCGCGCCGATGACAAGCTGGACGGAGGGCGAGATCCCGCCGCGGGTCGACACGCCCGCGGGCCCGGCTTTCCCGGCGCTGACCGATACGGGAACCGCCGTAGGAGTGCGGGCTTTCTCGGTGGAGGGTGAGGCGCTGGAGTCGCACCGGCGCGGCCAGGTGCGACTGCTGATGCTGGCGCAGGCGGACCAGGTGACCTATTTGAAGAAGCGCTTTCCGCTGGGGCTGATGGCCCGGGTGGAGCTGCCGCGGATGGGGATCGGCATGGACGATCTGCTGGCGCTGGCCGCCGAGGGCGCGCTGGGCGGGGCGCGGATTTCGAAGCCGGAGGCCTTTGCCGCGGCGGCGAAGGATGCGAAGGGCCGCTGGTTCGACGCTGCGACGGCTTTTTCGAAGGCGCTGGATGTGGCCTTCGAATCGATCGGGCCGATCCGCCAGTGGATGCGCGATAATGCCGGCAGCCGTCACCTGGCGCCGGTGGTGGCGGACCTGGAGGAAGAGCTGATGTGGCTGTTCCGCTCGCACTTCGTGTGGCGTTCGGGATACCGGCGGATCATCGGGTACGACCGGTATTTCCGGGCGATGAAATCCCGGATTGGCCGCATCTCCAGCCTGCCGCTGGTGAAGGATCTGGAGAAGATGGAGCGGGTGCGGAAATACTGGGAGCCCTGGTTCCAGGCGTGGACGGCGAGTCCGGACAATACCCGGCTGTGGGACTACGGCTGGCTGCTGGAGGAGTATCGGATTTCGCTCTTCGCCCCGGATGTGGGGACGGAGGTGAAGGTGTCCGAGAAGAGATTGGCGGAGGGGTTTTGAGCCTGGCCTCACCAGCCTTCCCGGACGAAATAGATGAAGCCTTTCCCGTAGGTGATCCGGGTATAGAAGCGGGCTTCCTTGCCCCACGATTTTCGTTCGTAATCTTTTGGCTCATCCCACCAATCCAAGGTCGATAAGGGCTTCCCGACATCGTAACCGATGGACTGCAGGGGATCGTGAACCTTTTCATCGACGGGATGCTTTGCTGCCATTTTGAGATAATCCTGAAGAGAGCCGCGGATCTTGACGGCGGTAAGGAAGTCACCATTTCCCCAATGGTTCGACTGATATTTTTCGATGATCTGTGCGTCGGCAGGAACGCTGCTGATGACGTTCGACGGAAGGTCCCAGTTCAGATGGTTGATCACGATAAACGCGCTCACGAAAAGGGCGATGCTGCCAGCAATGACCTTGGTTCGTGTCTTCATGGAATCCTCTATCTGGCAGGTTCCTTGCGTGGCTTCAGGCCCAGGATCAGATGTTCCAGGATGCCGCCGATGAGGAGGTCGATCTTTTCGCCGCGGAAAATGCCGTTGTGCGAGAGGGAGACGAGGCCCTGCATGGCGGTGAAGGCGAGGAGCGAGAGGTCCTTTGAGTCACCAGGGATGACGTCGCCGGCGGCTTGGCCGTCCTCAAAGGCGAGGCTGGAGGGGGCGAAGGCGCGCTCGGCGGCGGCCAGCAGTTCGGCGGGCGCGTCGTCGTGGTGCTTGGCGGCGAACATCATGCTCAGCAGGGCGGGGTGCTTGACGGCGAAGCCGACGTAGGCGCGGCCGAGCTTGACCAGACGGGTCTTGAAATCCAGCGAGCGGTCCTTCAACGCCTTGGCAATGGCGACGCCGAGCAGGGCGAAACCATGCAGGGCCAGGGCATCGAGCAGCGCCTGCTTGTCCGGGAAATGGCGGCGCGGGGCGGTGTGGCTGACCCCTAGTTCACGGCTCAGCTCGCGCAGGGACAGGTCGCGGGCGCCGGTGGTTTCGAGCATTTTCATCCCGGCCTCCAGCAGCTCCTCACGCAGATTTCCGTGATGGTAGGGGCGCTGCTCCGGCTTGCTCATGGCGGGAATGTGGCACGGCTCCGGGCGGATAGAAAGAATGTTGTCATTGACACCATTGTTTCCAGTGTAAACATGAGCGGCGTGACGCCGGTCCGGCGTCGCCTCGTTTCCCTTCCTCACTTCACCATCCCTCAAATGAAAACGACCGGTAATACGATTCTGATCACTGGCGGCGGCTCCGGCATTGGCCGGGGGCTGGCCGAGGCCTTTCACGCGCTGGGCAATCACGTCATCATCGCAGGCCGGCGGCAGCTGGCGCTGGATGAGACCACGGCGGCCAGCCCGGGGATGAGTTCCGCGGTTCTCGATATCGAG
>JAQGPE010000354.1 GCA_028293225.1 Akkermansiaceae bacterium
CGCTCAAGCTGCGGGTGAAATACGACGACGGCTTCGCGGTCTACCTGAATGGCCAGCCGGTGACCCAGAACCATGTGCAGGTCACCCGGCTCGCCTCGCTGCCGCTCACCTGGAACAGCAACGCCACCGGCAGCCGCGCCGATGCGGATGCGGCGACCTACGAGGACATCGACATCACGGAAAACATCCCGAGCCTGGTGAGCGGCACCAACGTGCTGTCCTTCCAGGCGATGAACCGCGCGCCGGACACCACCGACTTTCTGATCCGCGCCATCCTGGAAGGCCAGGTCCAGGCCCCCGGTGGCACCTCGACCGCCGGTTATTTCGCCACCCCCACCCCGGGTGCCGCGAACTCCGGACCGGAAGGGCTGGTGATCCCACAGTCAGTGACCTTCTCGAAATCGGCCGGCACCTTTTCGTCCGCCTTCAATCTCACGCTCGGCGGAGCGATCTCCGGCCAGCAGATCTACTACACGACCGATGGCTCCGTGCCGACCTCGGCTTCGACGCTCTACAACAGCAGCGCCCCGCCGCAAATCACCGGCACCACGCTCTTCCGCGCCCGCATCTATGATCCCACGGCGGGGCGCTACGGCTTCACCGCCGGAGCGCAGTACATGAAAATTGCCGCCAACCTGGCCAGCTACGGCACCACCGGCGCGGCCTTCCAGTCGGCCCTGCCGGTGCTGATCCTGGATAACGGCGGCCACGGCGAAATCGGCGACGCCGAGCAGAATTCGCGGCTGCTCGTCTACGACCGCGGCCTCTCCGGCTACGCCAGCATTTCCCCCGCGACCACCCCGGCGCTCGCGCTGAACGTGGGCATCAAGATCCGCGGCCGCAGCTCCGCGGGCTTCCCGAAGAAATCCTACGGCGTGGAACTCCACGACGAGACCGGCACGGAGATCGACGCCTCCATTCTGGGGATGCCCGCCGGCGAGGACTGGGCGCTGATCGGCTGCTACAACTACGACCGCGCCTTCATGCGCAACGCGTGGATCTATGAAGCCAGCCGGCAGTCCGGGATCTGGGCGCCGCGCACCCGCCTGGTCGAGGTCTTCTTCAACCAGGAAGGCGGCGACCTGAGCTACGGCAATGCCGACTACCGCGGCGTCTACATTCTCTGCGAAAACATCCGCCGCGATAAGAACCGCGTCGATGTCGCCAAGATCGTGCCCACCGATGTGACCCAGCCGAACGTCTCCGGCGGCTACATCTTCAAGGTCGACGTGTCCGATTCCGACGAGTTCACCTGGAAGACCAACCGCGACCAGCCGCCCTCCGGAACCGGCGGCGACCAACTGGTCATCCATCGCCCGAAACTGCCGGATCTCCCCGCCCAGCAGTCGTCATATCTGGTGGACTATTTCCAGTCCTTCGAAGACGCGCTCTACACCGACTCGGCGGCCGGCTTCTCGACCCACAACTACCGCAAGTTCATCGATTCCAGCACCTGGATCGACCACAACATCTTCTGCTCCTACACCAAGAACGTCGACGCTCTGCGCCTCAGCGCCTACTTCAACAAGGACCGCGGTCAGCGGATTGCCGCCGGCCCGCTGTGGGACTTCGACCGCTCGGTCAATTCCACCGACGGCCGCGACTCCGACCCGCTGACCTGGGACGGTTCGGGCGACCAGACCCACTACTTCACCTTCACCTGGTGGGGCGTGCTGTTCTCCGACCTGGAGTTCCGCCAGATGTATGTCGACCACTGGCAGGCCATGCGCCGCGGGGTGCTGGCCACCCCGAATGTCAGCGCGATCCTGAATAGCTACCTGACCGAGTTCAAAGCCTCCGACACCGACAACCCGGCCAAGCGCGACTACGCCCGCTGGTACGGCTCGAACTCGAACAACATCACCACGGAAATGAACCGGATGCTGACGTTTCTGACGGCGCGCGGCACCTGGATCGACAACCAGTTCACCACCCCGCCCACCATTTCCCAGGCCGCCGGTCCGGTCCCCTCCGGGCAGACGGTGACGCTCACCATCCCCTCCGGCACGACGGTCTTCTTCACCACCGACGGCACCGATCCGCGGGCGGAAGGCGGCGCACCCTCGGCTTCGGCGATCGCATACTCCCAAGGCTCCCAGATCCCGATCAACGCGACCACCAAGCTGACCGCGCGCACCCGCCGTCCCGGCACGAACTTCACCATGCCGGCCACCGCCTGGTCGGGCCCGGTCTCGGCGGTCTACCTGGTGAATGAAACCTACGCCGCCGCCGCGGACCTCCGCATCTCTGGCCTGAACTACCATCCGCTGGCGCCCGACGCGACGGAAGCGGCCGCCATCCCCGGCGTCTCGGCCTACGATTTCGAATGGATCGAACTGAAAAACGTCGCCGCCACTCCGGTCAACCTGCAGGGCCTCTCGCTGGTCAAGGGCGCTCCGGTCTCCGCCGTCACGCTGCCCGATTTCACCCTGGCCCCCGGCGCGAAAGCGCTGATCGTGAAAAATCTCGACGCCTTCACCCTGCGCTACGGCGCCGCCGCGGCGGCCCGGGTGGCGGCGGCCTGGCCGGGCTACGAGAGCCTGGATGACAATGGCGAACTGGTGAACCTGCTCGACCGCTCCGGCGGCACGATCGCGAGCTTCACCTACTCCAATGTCGATCCCTGGCCCAGCCGGGCCTCCGGCGGCGGCAGCGCTCTGATCTACACCGCCACCGGCAATGCCACCACCGACTACGAAACGGGTAGTAACTGGAAATCCTCGGACGCCGTCAACGGCACCCCGGGCCTGGAGCCCGCGACGCCGAAGTCCACGGTCGTCGTCAACGAAATCGACTCATCGCCCATCAGCCCGGCGCTCGACACCATCGAGCTGCTCAACACCGGCAGTTCACCCGTCAATGTCGGCGGCTGGTACCTGAGCAATGCCTCCCTGGCCACCACCGGGACCGACTACAAGCAGTACCGGATCCCGAACAACACGACCATCCCGGCCGGCGGCTACCTGCTCTTCGACCAGTCGCAGTTCAATCCCCACGGCAACTCCGGCAATGTGGCGGACTGGGAGTTCTCGCTCGACGGCAACCGCGGCGGCACCCTGTGGCTGATCTCGGCCGATCCCGCCAGCGGCGCGCTGCGGAACTTCGAACAGAAAATCGATTTCACCCCGGTCATCCCGGGCGTCTCCTATGGCCGCTCACCGGATGGCACCGGCGACCTCGTGCCGCTGGCCGCCTACACCCCCGCCGCCCCGAACACGGAGCCGCGGATCGGCGCGATCCAGGTCACGGAAATCCAGTATCAGCCGGAGAGCGGCAAGCTGGAGTTCATCGAGGTCGCCAACGTCGGTGTCACCACCCAGTCGCTGGCCAAGTGGACCCTGCGCGGGGATATCGACTACTTCTTCGGCACCGGCTTCGACCTGGCCCCCGGCGAAGGCGTGGTGATCGTTCCGTTCGACCCGGCCGACTCGACCCAGGCCGCCGCTTTCCGCTCCCAGTATGGAGTCGCCGCGGGCGTGCACCTGGTCGGCCCCTGGTCGCCGGGCAAGACCCTTGGCGACACCAAGGGCTCCGTCAGCCTGCGCCGCCTGGTCCCGCCACCGGCCGACGACGCGAACTACATCGGCCTGATGAATGAGGACGACGTGAACTACAAATCGACCGCCCCGTGGCCGGCCACCGCTCTCGGCACCGGCGCCTCGATCCGCCGCATCGGCACCCGCACCCAGGCCAGCGCGGGCTCCTCGTGGGCGGCCGCGACGCCGACTCCCGGCACCGGCATCAACGGCTACACCGCCTGGACGCTGGAGCACCTCGGCGGTTCGCCCCAGGGTGGCGCCGCCGGAGATCCGGACGGCGATGGCCTCTCCAATCTGCTGGAGTACCTGATGGGCACGGACCCGAACAGCCCCGGCGGCCTGGATTCCTCCGTCGGCCTGATCAATGGCGAGGACTGCTTCATCCTGAACTACGCCCGCCGTACCGACGTGGACGACGCCTCGCTGAATGCCAGCCAGTCTGACGACCTCGGAACCTGGAATCCCGCCCTGCACGACGAAGAGATTTCCACCTCCGGCTTCCTCCAGCAGCGCCGCGCCTGGCTCCCCCTCGGCCAAGCCGGCTTCCTGCGCCTCAACGCCACCACCTCGCCCTGAAGAGTCGGCGACAGTAACCACTTCGAAGCTGCTTCTGGAGAAGATGCAGCCTTGCCCCGCCGCCCCCAAATCCAATTTCCCTGCCTTTAATCAGTTAATCCAAAAATCAGTTCAATCTGTGATCCCTCGGTCCGAAGCTCGGAAAAAGGCAGGGATCATTCTCAAAAACTTGGCGCACTTGGCGTCTTGGCGGTTCAA
>JAQGPE010000381.1 GCA_028293225.1 Akkermansiaceae bacterium
GCCTGACGCCTGAGGCCGCTCCCTTTTCTCCCTACTTTGCCCATTGCCCATGTACGACCGCAAGACCTGGATCGTTGTCGCCGCCTGTGTGGTGCTTCTCGCCGTCAATCTGTATTTCATGTCGACGCAGAAAGCCGAGATGAAAGCCCGGCAGGACATCGAGGACGCGAACAAGCCTCCTGAAGCGAAGGCTGCCGCGGCTGCTGACGGAACGCCTGCCACGACGCCGAAGCCCGCCGAACTGGAAGCGGTGACGCCCCAGCCGCAGGAAGCGGAAGTGGTGGTCACGCTGGACACCCCGACGGCGGTCTTCTCCCTCACCAGCTACGGCGGCGGCATCCGGACCGTGGAGATCAAGGGCCAGACCGGCGTGCTCGGCCCGGTGAAGATGAACCAGCACGGCGCCAGCCCGATCGGTGCGCTGGCTCCGAATTCGGACACTTTTGAAGGCACCACCTATGAATTCGTCGAGGCCGAGTCGGTCTCCGGAAAGAAAGTGGTCTTCCGCGGCAAGCTCGATACCGGCGTGATCGTCACCAAGACGTGGAGCCTGGTGGAGAGCGGCACCGGCAGCGGCTTCCAACTCGACTTCGTGCTGGAGTTGAAGAACGCGACCGACAAGCCCGCGCCGCTGGAAAAGTACAGCCTCTTCCTCGGCGCCGCCGCTCCGGTCGGCCAGAACGAGAAGGGTGACGGCACGCAGCTGATTTATCACGACGGCGGCGCGCTGAAGACCGTCGGCGCCAATTCCTTCGCGGGCGGCTGGTTCAGTAAGGAAAAGATCATCGATACCGAGACGGTCGGAAAGCTGGAATACGCCGGCGTCGCCGACCAGTTCTTCGCCTCCGTGCTGCGTCCGGTGGAGCCTTACACCTCGCTGGTTTGGTCGAAGGTCGGCGATCTCAAGCTGGGCGAAAAGGATTTCAAGTCGATCCGGGCCGGCATTTCGCTGCCGAAAGTGGAGATCCCCGCCGGGGAAAGCCGCTCCTACACCTACCGCCTTTTCACCGGGCCGAAGGAGAACCGCACGCTCCAGAAGATGGAGAACGAGCAGGGCGTCGCCTGGGGTGACATCATGAACTACGGGTGGTGGAGTCCCTTCAGCCGGTTCATGAACCGCTCGCTGATCTGGATCCACAGCCTGATCGAAGGTTCCACCGGCAAGGCTGCCTGGGGTCTGGCGGTCATCCTGCTCACCATCGTGATCCGCACGGTCATCTGGCCGCTCTACAACCGCTCCAACCGCACTGCCAAGCGGATGTCGAAGCTGAAGCCGGAGATGGACAAGCTGCGCGAAAAGTATCCGGACGATCCGACCAAGGTCAGCCAGGAAACCATGGCGCTCTATAAGAAATACGGCATCAACCCGCTGGGGAGCTGTCTGCCGATGTTCGCCCAGCTGCCGATTTTCATGGGCTTCTTCGCGATGCTCAACCACGCGGTGGAGATGCGCGGCAGCGGCTTTCTGTGGATCAAGGATCTGGCCGAGCCGGACACCTTCGGTCACCTTCTCGGCTACCCGATCAACGTCCTGCCGATCCTGATGGGCATCACCAGCATGATCCAGATGGCCATGATGCCGAGCACCGGCGGCGACAAGACGCAGGCCACGATGATGAAGCTGATGCCGATCATGTTCGTGGTGATCTGCTACAACTCCCCGGCAGCGCTGGCCCTTTACTGGACGACCTCCAACCTCTTCTCCATCACCCAGACCTGGCTGTCGAACCGCCTGCCCGAGCCTGAGCTGAAGCCGGTCAAGAGCAACGGAAAGAAGGGCTTCATGGAGCGCATGGCCGAGCAGGCCGAAGCCCAGAAGAAGATGCGCCAGGCCAGCGGCCGGGTGGTCGAGCCGGGCGATGATCAGCCGAAGAAGCGTCCGCCGCGCACGGGAGGCTGATCGATCTTGCCAGCCGCTCTGCCGCTGACTTTGTTAGTCGCCGCCCGCTTCCTGCGCGCGGCGGCTTTTTTATGGGCGGAATGAATTCACTCTATCTGGAGACCGGCGCTGAGATCGCCGGTCTGGACGCTCTCGTCACTCAGCACTTCGGCCCGCTGGCGGTGAAGGGGCCTTCGAGCGCGCGCTATCAGTCGTTTTCCGGCTGGTTTGTGAAGAATTACGCCGGCTTTGGTGCGACGCTGGCGGCTTTTTCCGCGCAGGTGCCGTGCGATGTGGTGTTGTTCGCCTATCAGAGCACGGTGGATGCCTTTGCCTTCTTCCGCTGTCGCGGCGGCACGGTCGTGAGGGCGCTGGTTTTCGGCTGTGGCGATGCGGAAGGCGAATGGGAGCTGGCGGAAGGCGCGCCGGAGGAATGGGAGCTGCCGATGATGTTTTCCGAAGCTGAGCTGACGGGCCTGCTGGAGTATGCGGAATCCGACGCGGAGCGGGAACTGCTCCGGGCCCGCTGGGAGACATTGGCTCTTGAGGCGGGCGACTTTTCCCCGCGCCCGCCGGATCCCCACGGACTCGCCGCCTACCTGGAGTTCCCTGATTACGGCTGAGCCGCTGCGGCACGGTCCTCTTTTATGACACCCCTGTGACGCGATGCTTCCATCCTTGCGCTGGTTGGCATGGCGGGCGCTGTATGGGGCACACCCATGGCTATCCGCGTCGGACTACATCACGTCACCGAGTATCACTACGACCGCGAGGTCGCGCTCGGTCCGCACACCATCCGGCTGCGACCCTGCGTGCATTCGCGGACGCCGATCCTGGCGTATTCGCTGAAAGTGCTGCCGGAGCCGCATTTCGAAAACTGGCAGCAGGACCCCTTCGGCAACTGGGCGGGCCG
>JAQGPE010000390.1 GCA_028293225.1 Akkermansiaceae bacterium
GAAGTACACACCGATTCGATTGACAAATGCCGCCATTTCTGGCCAGCGGTCCTCATTCGTTCCCCAAATAGTATGCATTCGAAGATTTCAACCCGATGGGCGGCTTACGCTGCGACTTTAACGGCCATGGGCGGCAGCGCCGCATCTGCGTCAGTCGTCTACAAGGCGATCAACATGACCTTGCAGGAAAGTGATCTCACCCTGTCAGAACCCGCCCTCACCATTGGCGCGGTTCATTTCGATGGCACCACCATTACAGCCGACCACTCGAGCGCGGGCGGCGCCGCGGTGTTCACCTCCGTCGACAGCGTCACCAGCCTCGGCACGAACTACATCAAGGTTGCCGGGTATCTCGCGGCAAGCGGCGGCTACACCCAGACACCGGAACTCCTGCAGAAGGACGCGGCCTTCGGCGATGCGTTTCTCCAGTCCAGTTCATCGAGCTATTTGCCGCCGGGTTCGGCAACGGCCTACATCGGGATTTCGACCCCGAATAAACAGTACGGCTGGGTCCGCTTCAGCTACACTGACGCAGGCAAGACGATCACCATCCTTGACGCCGCCTTCGAGAGCACTCCCAACACGCCCATCGCGGTGGGAGCGACGGCTTCTGGCTCCGCCGCGGCCGTCCCATCGCATCCTGCTGCCACGGCCGGCCTCACCGGACTGGCCGGCGGCCTGACCATGCTCCGCCGCAAGCGCACCGGGAACTCCGGAGAAGCCTGAATTGCTTGTTTTCGCCCGCGTGGCTTTCCACTCCGCAGGCGCACCCCCTTATCACCATTCGAACTGCGGCCGTTCGTTTCCGGCGCCTCCGGCTCCGGAACCCGCACGCTCCGCTCTTCCATCACATTCCATCAGTTATGAAATTTTCTTCCCCTTCGGGAAACCTGGCGCAAACCGCCATCAAAGCCCTGTTCCTTCTCGGCCTCACCGCCCCCCTGGCCTCCGCCAAGGTGGTCAACTACCGCTATCTGCGGTTCACGCCCACCGCGCTGAGAGATCCCGGCACCCTCGCCATTTCGCTTTCGGAATTCCAGTTCTTCAATGGCGCCACCCGGATCCCTACCCTCGGAACCACGGTTACCGACCCAAGCGCTATCGCTTCGTCGCCTGCCAGCAACGTCTACGACAACTACCTGAACTCGGTCTGGCAGAACAACAGTTACTTCAGTGCCTCCCTGACCTTTGATTTCGGCGCTCCAAAAGCGATCGACAGCTATAATTTCGTGACCAGCCTCTCGGCAGCCGGCGGAGATCCCGTAAGCTGGAGCATCGAAGGCAGCACAAATGGCGGCGATTGGGAGCCGGTCGATTCGATCACCAACTTTGTCCCTACCACGGATCGCTTCCAAGTGGCTGCGGCCGCAAATTTCGTCTTTCCGAGCGTCGCGAAGCCGCAAATCACCGCCTTCGAGTTCAACGATGTCACTCAGCCGTTCATCGTCGCAAGCGGCGTCGGGGTCGACCTCTACTACTCGACCGTTAATGCCACCAGCGCCAAGATCACCGCGGACGACGCCAACAACACCGAGCTCTACTCAAGCACCTCCAATCTGGACAACGATTTCCCGTCCATCATTCCGATTCCGGAGAAGCAGGGCGTCTATACCCTGACCGCGACGAACGCAGGCGGCTCCACCACCAGGAAGCTGACCATCCGCGCTGCCTCCAATCACGTTCAGTCTTATCAGTATGTCCGCTACACGCCCCTGAGACTGCGCGGTGGTGGCACGCAAATCCAGCTCTCCAGCTTCGATTTCAAGCTCAATGGCGCCGCTGTTCCCGTCGCCTCAGTGACCAACCCGGGCGGCACCACGGACACGGTGGGCGAAGGCGTTGGCAACCTCATTGACAACCACAACACCGCCACCAAGTGGTTCACGAAAAATCTCAGCCCCGTCATCTTCAATTTCGGCACCCCGACATCCTTCGACAGCTACAGCTTCACCACCGCGAATGATTCCAACGATCGCGATCCGGTTCAGTGGATCATCGAAGGCAGCAACAACAATACCTCGTGGGACCTGCTTGAGAACATCACCTCGCCGCCCTATCCCACCTCGCCGATCGCGAAAACCGACTCAGGAAACATCCCCTTCTCAGGCCTTGCCCTGACCCCGCCGGCCGTGACGCTCACCAGCACCGGCAGCTTCGCCGCGGCAGGAGACCCCATCACGCTGACCTACTCGGCCTTTGGGGCGGGCACCTTGACACTTTCATCGGGAGTGACGCTTACGGGCACCTCCGGCACGGTCATTGTCAATCCGACCGCCACCACCACCTATACCCTGACTTCCACCACCTCGGCCGGCGCCACCGCCACTGCCGCGGTGACGATCAATGTGGTGACACCCACCGGAAGCGTGAACTTCCCAACAAGCTTCGACGCCGCAACCGACCTCTCCCTGGTTGGCAGCGCCAAGCTCGTCAATGACTTCGCCACCTTCCCGAACGGGCCCAACGCCAAGCGCGTCCGCCTGACCGATCTCAGGCCGAACCAATACGGCGCGGCGTGGTCGACTTCGAAGATCAAGGTGACCGACGGCTTCGAAACCACCTTCGATGCGCAGATCAGCCATCCGGACTACGTCAACACGGTCGGCGGCATCAGCTTCATCATCCAGAACACGACCAACAGGTACAATGCCTCGAACTCATCCGCCCTCTACATCAACAACAACGCGGTAAGCATCGCGCTCGATACCTTCACGAGTCGTGACCTCTACAACGCCCCCTACCCCGGCGAAACGGAGGCCAACGTCAACGTCTACGCCAACACCACTTCGAAAGGCATCTACAACCTGGACAGCAAAGGGCTGAAATATGCTCGTGGCTATCACGGCAACTACTTCGTTACGAAGCCGACCGCCGCTCCCTACAAGGTCCGCATCTCCTACACCCCCGGCGCGCTGAGCGTGTATGTGGATGACAAGCCTGTGGTCGTTGGCCTGGCCGTCGACCTTTCAACGGCCGCGGACGCCAGTGGAAAGGCCTACGTCGGTTTCAATGCCACCAACGGCTTCGCCGGCGCCTACCAGGACATCGTGGATTGGACCCTGACTCCGGGCGCCTCGACAGCGACGCCGCTCGCGATCACCGCATCGTCCTTCAGCTTCTCGCCCGCCCAGGCGACGCTGACCTTCAGCTCCACCAGTGGTAAGACCTACCAGATCACCCAGTCCGCCGACCTGGTGACCTGGACGCCCGCGGGCTCCCCGGTGACCGCCGGCGCCGGCACCACATCTACGACGACCACCGTACCATTCACGGCGGGCTCCAAGGGTTTCTTCCGCGTGGAACAGACCAACTGATCGATCCGGGCCAACCCCTGCCTCTTCCAAATCCGGCGCTGTTCGCAGCGCCGGATTTTTTGTGCCCGGCGGCCGCCTTGCCAATCCTGTCCCGGCCGCAGCCAGGAACCGGTCAGAGCCCTCTCTTCAGGTCCAGATAGCGCCGCACCGCAGCGATGCGGTTCTCCACGCCCATGCGCTGGAAGACCGCCTCCAGATGTTTCTCCACCGTCCGCGGGCTGATGCCCAGGATGATCGCCGCCTCCGCGCTGGTCTTCCCTTCGGCGATCCAATCCATGATTTCCCGCTGGCGCCGCGTGAGGATGCCGACCACCACGTCTTCACCATTCCCACCCTGGCCGCCTTCCACCGCGATCATCAGAATCGCCTCGCCATTCGATTTCGGCAAAGCGGACACCTTCGTCGGGCCGCCACCCAGGTCGAGATCGAGTTCCTGCCACGAAGCCGTGACCGGATTGCTCCAGGCCTTGATCAGAAGTTCGAAAGTCTGCTTCATCACCGGCTCGCTCAGCTGCCGGGTCGGCTCGTCCGGCTTCCACCACGCTTCGGTCATCTGCACCGCGGCGTGATTCAGCGGAACCACCTCGCCGTTCGCCCGCAGGATCAGCACCGCCAGCGGTGCCTCCGCCCGGCTCATGACGATCCGCTGCTGGACCATCTTGTCCACATTGAAAAACTCCAGCCGGTCCAGTACCCCGCGCGCCGTCAGCAGCATCGCATCGAAGCGCTCCCGGGCCTCCGCGGAAAATCTCCCGCTCTTCATGTAGCAGTGTAGGAAGGCCCACCGGAACTCACCCTTCACGAGCAACCCGAAAAGCACATCATCCATCGCCATCGGACCGAAGACATGCTTCACGAAGTCTGAATTCTTATACTCATCAGAGGAGACATAGTCCCTGACCGAGAAACCCAGATCTCCCGGATCCGAGAAGTCCACCCGGTTCGTGATCGGATGCGTGGGATTGTAATAGTTGATCTTGTCGATGTTCGCTCCCAGGCGCCGGGCGATCGGGCCATGGTTCGACACCGCGCACACCCCTTCCAACGGCGAGCGCTCGATCACCAGCACCTCTTCCGCACCAAGCAGCGGCGGCAGCTTCGCGACCAGAATGTCGACCATTTCCTCAAAGGAGGTGGACCGGTAAACAGCGCGGGCGAGGTCGAAGTAGGATTTCCCAAACACGATAGTGACGGTGGATCGCTGTGACACTACGTAATCACCCGTAAGTATCAACACGCATTGTTTAAAAGCTGTGACCATGCCATTAACATCACACCTTCAGCACGTTGCGACACGCCCTCAGCAGTCGCGGTGCCGAAATCGGCTTTCTTTGGGAAGGAGAGTGGCCCCGTCGGTTCTTGTAGCTGGCGGGGCCTTCCTGTTGGCTCAGGACACTCCACGCGGATGCTTGTCGCCTTTCACAAACCCTACGCGGTCCTCAGCCAGTTCACCCCGGACCAGCCCGGCCAGCGGACCTTCGCCGAGTTCGGCTTTCCCCGGGATATTTTCCCGATCGGCCGGCTCGACCAGGACTCCGAGGGACTGATCCTGCTCGGCAATGAACGTGAGGCGGTCTCCCGTCTGCTCGATCCTGTTCACGGCCACCCCAGAACCTATCATGTCCAGGTGGAGGGCATCCCGGATCCGGAGGCGATCCGCCGTCTCTGCGCCGGCGGCATCGATCTGAAAGGACATCTCACCCTGCCCTGCAAGGCCCGCTCGCTCGATCCCCAGCCGGATTTCCCGCCCCGCGATCCGCCGGTCCGCTTTCGCAAGACCGTCCCGGACACCTGGATCGAACTCATCCTCACCGAGGGCAAGAACCGCCAGGTCCGCCGCATGACCGCCGCTGTCGGCCACCCGACCCTCCGGCTGGTCCGCGTCGCCATCGGCCGCCTGCCCCTCGGCGATCTCCCCTCAGGAAAATGGATCGAACTCGATGCCGCCATGAGAAAGCAGCTCGGGATCTGACCCGGCCTACGGGACGCCGGCCCGCTTCCTGACAACAAAGCTGCGCCGGATCCCCAGTAGCACCAGCCACACTCCCCCGCCGGCGGCCACCATCAGCCAATGCGGGACCGCCGCCTGATAAACCGGCTGGTCATCGATCATCGCTCTCTAAAATGCGGGCCGCGGAAACCGGCTCGCATCCCGTTCCTCCAGATCGGCGTCATTCCGGAAATACGACCTTCCGGAACCCGCCCCCTCCGCCACGTAGATCTCCACCCGGGAAGCCGCGTTGCGCAGCCGGAACAGCTCCCGGCCATCCCACTCAAGACTCGTTTCCGTCCGCAGCGAATCCCTCCAGCACCAGCCGAGGAAGATCAGGAAAAACAGCCCTAGCCAGAAGATCGGCGAACGGAAAAGCGACACGCCCACTTCACTAGCAGATGTCTGCCGCCGCGGCCACACCACTTCAGGCCGTCTTCCGCCGGTACATGATCGCCGCCGCACCCAGCGTCACCGTGCTGATCACGATCAGCGGCAGGATCAGCGAGGCGACCCGCTCCAGCGATGCATCCTTCAGGAAGACGCCCTTCACGATCTCAACGAAATGCCGCACCGGATTCGGCCAGGTCGCGATCTGCAGCCAATGCGGCATGTTCTCCACCGGCGCCGCAAAGCCCGACAGCATCATCGCCGGCATCATGAAGGAGAACGCCCCCAGGAAAGCCTGCTGCTGGGTATTGCAGACCGCTGAGATCAGCAGCCCCACCCCCACCAGCGACAACGCATAAAAGAACATCCCGCCATACAGCAGCACCGCGCTGCCGCGGAACGGCACCTGGTAAATGAACACCGCCACCAGCACGATCACCGTCGCCTGGACGAAGGCGATCACCACCGCCGGCACCGCCTTGCCGATCATGATCATCTCCGGCGTCAGCGGTGAAACCAGCAACTGATCAAAGGTCCCCTGCTCCCGCTCCCGCGCCACCGACAGCGCGGTGACGATCAGCGCGCCAATGGTCGTGATGACGGCCACCAGGTTCGGAAGGACGAAGTTGCGATACTCCAGGTTCGGGTTGAACCAGGCCCGCGTGACGATCTCGCTCGGCACACGGTCGGGATGCCGCTCTTTCAGATAGTTGTCGACGATCGTCTGCAGGTAGCTGAAAGCGATCTGGGCACTGTTCGACCGACGCCCGTCCAACAGCACCTGGATCGTTCCCGTCTCCCCCGCCGCGATCCGCCTCGAGAAGTCCGCGGGAATGGTGACCGCCACCAGCGCGTCGCGAGCTTCCATGGTCCGCTCGATTTCCTCCTGGCTGTTCACAGAGTGAAATTCCGTGAAAGCCCCGGACGCGGCGAAGCGCTGCATCAGCTCCACCGAAGGCGCCCCGGCGTCCTGGTTGTAAACAGCGATCGAGGCGTTCTTCACCTCCAGCGTCGCGGC
Source organism: Akkermansiaceae bacterium (assembly GCA_028293225.1). Classification (GTDB taxonomy): domain Bacteria; phylum Verrucomicrobiota; class Verrucomicrobiia; order Verrucomicrobiales; family Akkermansiaceae; genus Haloferula. Next base: position 6,713 of record JAQGPE010000390.1, read on the forward strand.
CGCGGGAAACAGGATCGTCTGCAGCAGCACCGGCATGATCAGCAGCGCCCGGCCGGACGCATTGCCGAGCAGGGAGCGGAATTCCTTGCGGACGAGCGCGATGATTCGTTGGAAAAAATTCATTCCATTCTCCTCCGGGTGAGTTTTGCGGTGAGGCCCAGGAACAGGACCGACGAACCCATCAGCATCAGGATGTCGGGCAGCAGCACCTTCCACAGCGCCCCGGCCTGGAAGATCGTCTGGATCGCGGATACGAAGTGCCGCGCCGGAATGATCTGTGTCACTCCGCGCAGGAAGGCCGGCATACTGGAAACCTCGTAGATGAAGCCCGACAGCATCATCGCCGGTAGGAAGGCGGCATTCAGCGCGCCCTGCGCCGCGTTGAACTGGTTGCGCGTGCCGGAGGAAATCGCCAGACCGATCCCGAGCACGCTCAGCAGGAAAAAGGTGCCGGTCACGATCAGCGACAGGATCGAACCGCGGAAGGGCACATTCAAAAAGCCCGCCGCCACCCCGACGCACAGCAGCAGTGAAACCATGCCGAGCGCGTAGTAGGGCAGCACCTTGCTCAGCAGCAGTTCCGCCCGGGTGACCGGCGAAGCCAGCAGCGCCTCCATCGTTCCGCGCTCCCATTCACGCGCCACCACCAGCGAGGTCAATAGCGCACCGATGACCGTCATGATCACCGTGATGGATCCGGGGATGAGGAAGTTGCGGCTTTCCGCGGAGGGGTTGTAACGATACCGCGGCTCCATCGCGATCTCCCGCTTCATGTTCTGCCCGCGGTCCTCCGCCCGCTGCGCCTGCCACAGCTGCCAGACGCCATTGACGTAGCCGCTGACGAACTGGGCCGGGTTGGGCTCGGAGCCATCGGTCACCAGTTGGATCGGCGCCGGCCCGCTGCCGTCATTCTGCAGCCTTCTGCTGAAATCCGTGGGGATCACCACGAAGCCGCGGATCTGCGAGTCGATCAGCGCGCGTTCCATCTCCGGCTGGGATTCGAACGAGCGAACCGTCAACCATGGCGAACCGCTGAGCGCGGCCGTGAAGTCCGCCGAGTCCTTGCCGCTGTCTTGATTGTAGACCCCGATCCTCAACTTGGAGGAATCGAGATTGATCCCGAATCCAAAGATGAAGATCAGCACGATCGGCAGCACGAAGGCGATCAGGTTGCTGCTCGGGTCGCGGAAGATCTGCAGGGTCTCCTTCCAGCACAGCGCCTTCAGGCGGCGAAAAGACAATCCTTTCATTTCTCCTCCTTTCCACTGACCAGGGCGATGAAAGCGTCTTCCATCGAAGGGTCGGGGTTCTCTGCGGTGGCCACCGAATCCTTCAACTCGTCCGGCGTGCCGTTGGCGATCAGCTTGCCGCGGAAGACCAGGCCGATCCGGTCGCAGTATTCGGCCTCGTCCATGAAGTGGGTCGTGACCATCACCGTCACACCGCGTTCGACCAGCCCGTTGATATGGGTCCAGAACTCTCGCCGCGTCACCGGATCGACCCCCGAGGTCGGTTCGTCCAGGAACAACAGATCCGGCTCGTGCATCACGGAACACGCCAGCGCGAGCCGCTGCTTGTAGCCCAGCGAGAGCGAATCGGTCGGCGTGCCGAGGTAGGGCTTCAAGTGGAAGATCTCCGTCATGTCGTCCATCTTCTCCCGCTGCTGCTTCCCGCTCAGCCCGTAGATCCCGGAAAAGAACTCGAGGTTCTGGGACACGGTCAGGTTGCCGTAGAGCGAGAACTTCTGCGCCATGTAGCCCAGCCGCTGACGCGCCTTCGCCGCACTTTTCCGCAGGTCCATTCCCACCACCATCGCCTTGCCTTTCGTAGGCAGCAGCAGGCCGCACATCATCTTGAAGGTGGTCGATTTCCCCGCGCCGTTCGGACCAAGCAGGCCGTAAATTTCGCCGCGTTTCACCTGAAAGGTGACGTCGTCCGTGGCCTTGAAATCGCCGAACTCCTTGGTCAGGTGCTCGGCCTCGATCACCACTTGGTCATCGAGAGGGATCTCCTTCACGTGCTGGGCCAGCACTGACTCCCCGCCGGGACCACCGCCCAGCAGGTCGATGAAGGCGTCTTCAAAGCGCGGCTTCGCCTTCACCCACTCGGCCTTCTCACCGGCTCCGATCTCCTTCGGATCAAAGGGCTCCGTTCCCTTCGCCAGGGTCAGTCGCAGGTTGTGCCCCTGGATGGTTCCATCGGTGACTTCCTCGCGCTCCAGCGCCTTGGTCAGGAGCGGGCGTTTGGCGGTCTGGAGATTTTTGAGCACGTAACAGCGACCCTCAAGCGGCTTGGAAATCTCGGCCGGCGTGCCGGTCACCAGCAGCTTCCCTTCACTGAGGACGATCGCCGATCCGCACAGCTCCGCCTCATCGAGATAGGCCGTGCTCCACACCACCGCGATCCCACGCTCGATCAGATCGCCGACCATGCTCCACAGCTCTTTCCGTGAAACCGGATCGACACCGACGCCCGGTTCATCGAGCAACAGCAACTTTGGCTGGCCAAGCAGTGCGCAGGCCAGCCCCAGCTTCTGCTTCATCCCTCCCGAGAGCTTCCCGGCGAAGCGCGAGGTGAAGCGCTTCAGATCCGTGAAATCCAGCAGCCGCGAAAAGGCTTCCTCCCGCTCGTCGCCCATCACGTTGCGCAGACTCGCGTGAAGCTTCAGATTTTCAATGACCGTCAGGTCCTCGTAGAGACCGAACTTCTGCGGCATGTAGCCGATCTCGTCCCGGATCAGGTGCGCCTCACTGCCCGGATCGTGGCCAAGCGTTTCCAGCTGTCCGGAGGTCGGCAACAGCAGCCCTGCCATCAGTCGCAGCAACGTCGTCTTGCCCGCTCCGTCAGGCCCCACCAGCCCCGTGATGACGCCGGTGCGGATTTCTCCCGACACATCATCCAGCGCCGGAGTTTCCCTGCCGGGAAAGACCTTCTTCACACCGTCGAAGCGAGCCACCACCCGGCTCTCCTGCGGCTTCCCGTCGCGCTTGGCGTCCACGACTGAGAAAATTGAACAATCGATTCACAAAGTCAAACGATTGTTCTTAAACAGAATGAGCTACGGCACTCAAGACCTTCAGTGCCTGCCAGGCCGCAGCGACGTTGTGCACCCGGACCATGCCGGCCCCGCCGCTGAAAGCCGCCGCGATGCAGGCCACCGTGCCGGCATCCCGGTCGTTGGGGTCGGTCAGCCCCAGCACCTCACCGATCACCGTCTTGCGACTGACCGGAACCATCACCGGCCGCCCGAAACAGCCAAGCTCCCGCAACCGGCTCATGATCGTCAGGTTGTCCTGCCGCTGCTTCGCGAAGTCGATTCCGGGATCCAGGATGATGGACTCCCGCAGCAGTCCGGCGCTTTCAGCCAAGGCGATCTTCGCCGCAAAGAAATCGGTTAGAGAGCGCATGATGTCCGGCCACTGCTGGTGGAAATGAGCCACCTTCGGCTCGCCGACCGAGTGCATGATCAGGAGAGAGGCTCCGGCTGCCGCACAGAGGGCGGCATTGCGGGGATCGGGCAGACCGCCCATGTCATTGAGCAACTCCACTCCCAGAGGCAGCACTGCTTCCGCCACCTCCGGCCGCCAGGTATTGGCGGAGAGCACCGGCGGCCAGACCTGCTCCTCATCCCTGGGAACCGCGGTGGCCAAGGACTCCGGCCAGCGCTCGAGGAAGGCCCTGAAGCGGCGGACTTCCTCTTCGATCGGAATCG
>JAQGPE010000443.1 GCA_028293225.1 Akkermansiaceae bacterium
GCGGCCCAGGAGATGATCGACACCGCCCGGGCGGCCCGCCAATTCTTCGACGCGGGCGAGGCCTACCTTCTCACCCACCACGGCGCGCCACACCGCACGGTCGTGAACGGCTTTACCGGTTCCTCGATCTGGGGCGCGCTCTATGCCTTCCCGCCGACCAGCCAGGCTTACATTCAAAAGGGCTTTGACGATTTCGCGAAGCGCTTCATCCCGATTCTCAACGCCTTCGAACAGCAGGACGTCTACTTCGCCCTGGAAGTCCACCCGACCGAGATCGCCTTCGACATCGCTTCGGCGCAGCGCGCGCTGGCGGCCGTGGGCCATCACGCTCGCTTCGGCTTCAACTTCGACCCGAGCCATCTGGGCTATCAGGGCGTCGACTACGTGAAGTTCCTCTACACCTTCCCCGACCGCATCCACAACGCCCACATGAAGGACGTCTGGTGGGGTCACGGTGACGGCACCGTCGGTGTCTTCGGCGGCCACACGGATTTCGTCGATCCGCGGCGCTACTGGGATTTCCGCAGCGTCGGCCGCGGCGACATCAACTTCGAGGAAATCATCGTCGCGCTCAACGACATCGACTACCAGGGCCCGCTCTCGATCGAGTGGGAGGACGGCCGCATGGACCGCTTCCATGGCGCGACGGAAAGCTGCGCCTACATCAAGGGCCTGGATTTCCCGCGCAATACGGTCGCCTTTGACGCCGCCTTCGATAAGTCGAACCAGTAAGCGACGTTTTTAGCGATCTTCCTGCCATGAAAGCATCACACCGAAAAATCCGCTACGGCATGATCGGGGGCGGCCAGGGCGCCTTCATCGGCGCTGTGCACCGCATCGCCGCTCTGATCGATGGCCAGGTCGAACTGGTCTGCGGCGCGTTTTCCTCCGACCCGCAACGATCGAAGGATTCCGGCCACGATCTCTATCTGCCGCCGGAGCGCTGCTACGGGACCTTTCAGGAGATGATCGAAAAGGAGTCCGCGCTGCCGGAAGGCGAGCGCATGGACTTCGTCGCGATCGTCACCCCGAACCACGTGCACTTCCCGGCGGCCAAGGCGGCGCTGGAGGGCGGCTTCCACGTGCTCTCCGACAAGCCGGCCACCTTTGACCTCGCCGAGTCCAAGGAATTGGCGGCGATCGTCAAGAAGACCGGCAAGCTCTATGGGCTGACCCACACCTATACCGGCTATCCGCTGGTGAAGCAGATGCGCGATATGATCCGTGACGGCGTGCTGGGCAAGCTCCGCAAGATCGTGGTGGAGTATCCTCAAGGGTGGATGGCGACGAAGCTGGAGGACACCGGCTCCAAGCAGGCCTCGTGGCGCAGCGATCCGAAGAAGTCGGGCATCGCCGGCTGCATGGGCGACATCGGCACCCACGCCGAGAACCTGGCCGAGTATGTCAGCGGGCTGAAGATCGCCGAGCTGGCGGCGGACCTGACGGCGTTCGTCGAAGGGCGCGCGCTGGATGACGACGGCAATGTGCTGCTGCGCTTCGAAGGCGGCGCGAAGGGCGTGCTGCATGCCTCGCAGATTTCGGTCGGTGAAGAGAACAATCTCAGCCTGCGCGTCTGGGGCGAAAAGGCCGGCCTGGAGTGGCATCAGAACGAGCCGAACACGCTGCTGGTGAAATGGCTGGATCAGCCGATGCAGGTCTACCGCACCGGCAATGGTTATCTCGGCGCCAATGCCGCCGCGGCGACCCGCACGCCTCCCTCCCATCCGGAGGGCTACCTGGAGGCGTTCGCGAACATTTATAAGAATTTCGCGAACCACATCCGGGCGGTCATCGACGGGACCGAGCCAGGCGAAGTGGCGCTCGACTACCCGACCATCGAAGACGGCATCCGCGGGATGGCATTCATCGAGGCGGTGGTGGCCTCGTCCAAGGCGAACGCCGCCTGGACGAAGCTGGATGCCTGAGCGTCCGGATTGAATTTCACACGGCAGGCGGTCTGTTAGGCTGCCTGCCGTTTTTTTTGAAACGGGGGAACTGGCTCGTGGAGAAACACAGTGGGATTTGCGAGAACGCAAAGGCGCGTCCCGCGTGCCGGGGGCGGTCGGCAAGCGACCGTTGTGCGCGTTTCACGCGGTTTCTATCCAGGGGTTCCCTCCGCTTCGCTCCAGTCACCCCTGGCTGCCACATTTCGCACCTGCGGCGCTCTCTGAATGGAAGAAAATCGCCAAACCGCGAAATGACGGGACGATTGGCGACGTTGAGAACAGGATCGCTTGCGTACCGCGCAGGCGGTGTAACCTATTATCCACGCGAAGACCCCACCGATGAAGAAATCATCTCTCCACCTCCCGCTCGCATCCGCGGCGCTGGCCCTGCTCCTGATGTCCGCTGAAAACGTCCGGGCGGATGACGCCCCTGCCGGCGCGGCCGAAAAGATCGCCGCCGCGCTGCCGGCCGAGGCTTACGCGAAGCCCGCCAAGCCGCGCAAGCTACTGATCTTTTCGAAGACCAACGGCTACCATCACGGTTCGATTGCGACCGGCAAACTGGCCTTCACCGAACTCGGTAAAAAGACCGGCGCCTTTGAAGCGGTGGTGAGCGATGACCTCTCGAACTTCGAGGCCAGCAAGATCGGCCAGTTCGACGCGATCATGTTCCTCAGCACGACGATGGATCCCTTTGGCCCGTCGGAAGCCGAGTCGAAGACGATGACCGATGACCAGAAGAAAGAGGCGCTCGAGAAGGAAGAGCCGCTGCGCAAGAGCCTGATGGCTTTCATCAAAAGCGGCAAAGGCTTCATCGGCATCCACGCCGCGACCGACACTTTCTACAACTGGCCGGAGTATGGCGACATGATCGGCGCCTACTTCGACGCGCACCCGTGGACCTCCGACAAGCAGGTCTCGATCAAGGTCGAGCCGGGCCAGGAGAAGAACCCGCTGGTGGCGATGTTCGACGGCAAGAGCGTCGAGTTCAAAGAAGAGATCTACCAGTTCAAGGCTCCTTACGATTCCTCGAAGGTGCACATGCTGCTGCGTCTCGACCCGGCCAAGTCGGACATGAACGTGCAGAACATCCACCGCACCGACTCCGATTTCGGCGTCGCCTGGGCGAAGCACTACGAGAAGGGCCGGGTCTTCTACTGCTCCATCGGCCACAACGATGACATGTACTGGAATCCGACGATCCTGCGCCACTACCTCGCCGGGATCCAGTGGGCGATTGGGGATTTCAAAGTGAAGACGGACAAGTAAAGTGCCGTCATGCGCAGGTGGATGACAGGCATTTTCGTGCTGTGGGCTCTGGTCGTTCCGGCCTGGGCCGCAGCGCCGATCCCGGCCCGCCGGGTGGTCTTCGTCCACGGCATCTGGCAGAATGAATGGCGCTGCTTCGGGGTGATCCGGAGAGCGCTGGAGGAGCGGGGCGTCGAATGCCTGGCGCCCAGTCTCCGGCCCAGCGATGGCCGCAACGGGCTGCCCGATGAGGCGGCTCAATTGAAGGCGGCGATCGACCAGCGCTTCGGTCCGAAGGATCATTTCGTGATCATTGCCTTCAGCATGGGCGGCCTGGCTTCCCGCTACTACCTTCAGGAGATGGGCGGGGCGAAACGCTGCGATGGCTTTTTCACCGTCTCCACCCCGCATCAGGGGACCCGCATCGCCTACTTTTATCCCGGCAAGGGGGCAAGGGACATGCGGCCGGGCAGCGCTTTTCTGAAGGAGCTCGGTGAAAGCGAAGACCGGCTGGGCAAGATCCCGATCGTCTCCTACGGCACCAAGGCGGACATGGTGGTCCCCTACAGCCGTTCCGTTTGGAAGCGGGCGGAGAATGTTCCGGTTAAATGCTCGATGCACCGGCTGATGACCGCTTGTCCCGGGGTTCGGGACGATATTCTGCGCCGGCTCAGGACGCCGTTGCAGCCGGCGCGGGGCTGAGCTTTTCGGATGCCGCGCGAACCTGGAAGGTTCCGCACAGCCACAGGGTGGTGGTGGCGATGAGGCAGCCGGAGAAGCCGAC
>JAQGPE010000482.1 GCA_028293225.1 Akkermansiaceae bacterium
CCTCGGGGATCGCGGATGTTCGCAGCTTCCGCTGGCTGGATGCACCGTTGGAAGAGAGCCTGCTTCGCGCTGAAGCGCTTCTCCACGACCTCGGTGCGACCGATGCCGATGGCTTCCTCACGGACGAGGGCAGGGCCATGGCCGCGCTGCCGCTCGAACCCCGCTATGCGCGGCTGATGCTCGCGGGGGCCGAGCAGGGCTGCGTGGCGGAGACGGCTTTCATCGCTGCCGCCGTACAAGGGGAGGGCATTTTCACGGGCAAGAAAGGCGGGGTGGGGCGCAAGGATTTCATTTTTCCCGGCGATGGCAGCGACTTCGAGGCGGAGTGGCGGGCCTTCGACTCCGCAGCGGGGATGCAGTTCGACGCACGGCGTTGCGGCGCGCTGGGGATTCAAGGACGGGGCGCACGCGAGGTTGCACAAGGCTTTGAGCGGCTCGAAAAGCTCTCCCGCCAGCGCGCCTGGCCATGGGAAGGCGTCGACTTCACCCTGCGCCGCGAGGCCGTCGGCCGCGCCATGCTCTCCGCCTTCAGCGACCGCCTCGCCGTCCGCTTCAGCCAAGGCACGCTGGCTTGTCGCGTGGTGGGAAATCGCCGCGGCAACCTCGACGACGACAGCTGCGCCCGCAGCGCCAGTGCCTTCGTGGCCGCGGAAATCACCGAGGTCGAGGGTCGTGAGGTCGTCGTCCAGCTCCGCCGCGCCACCGCCATCGATCCCGCCTGGCTGCGTGAAATCTTCCCCGGCGACTTCACCGAAACCAACGGCGCCGCCTACGATGAACCGCGCCGCCGTGTCGTCGCCCGTCGCGAAACCCGCTTTCGCGATCTCGTGCTGGAAACCAAGGAAAGCGATCATAACATCAACCTCGACGCCGCCGCCGAAATCCTCGCCGCCCGCGTCCTCTCCGGCGAACTGGTCCTGAAAAGCTGGGATGCCGCCGTCGACCAGTGGTGTGCGCGCCTGGAGTTCCTCGGCAAGGCCATGCCGGACCTGGAAATGCCCGGCTGGGGCGAGGAGGACCGCGCCGCCGCGATCGCCCAGATCTGCCACGGCGCCGTTTCCTACAAGGACATCAAGGAAGCCCCCGTCTGGCCGGTCCTGCGCGAATGGCTCAGCCACGCCCAGCGCGGCGCGCTCGAGCGCTTCGCCCCGGAGCGCATCCAACTCGTCAACGGCCAGAACCCCAAGGTCACCTACGAGCCCGGCAAGGACGCCTGGATCGCCCTGAAAGTGCAGCATCTCTTCGGGGTCTGGCAGACCCCGGTCATCGCCAACGGCCGAATGCCGGTGCTGGTCCACATCCTCGCCCCCAGCCAGCGCCCCTGGCAGATGACCCGCGACCTGGCCGGCTTCTGGGCCACCGGCTACCCCCAGATGAAAAAGGAACTCGCCGGCCGCTACCCCCGTCAGGCCTGGCCGGACGATCCGAAGACTTGGGACGGCAAGAAATAACTCCTGATCTTGCCTTGTTGCCCTGACTTGGCAGAGCATCGCCCGCCCGATGTGGAAGTTCATGCTCCTCGCCTCCCTCCTGCCCCTGGCCATCGCCTGGGGCGGCCGGCATTTGCTGTGGGGCAAGGCCAGCGTCGCCTGGCTGCGCTGTGACACCGGCAAGACCGTTGAGCAACTGCGCGCCGCCTTCAGCCTCCCCGCGAGCAAGAAGCAGTCCCAGTCCGACGCTGCCAGCCTCGGCGTGGCCCTGCGCGATGCCGGCCTGGAAATGCTCCAAAACGAAGGCGACGTCGCCGCCAAAGCCCGCCGCAAGGGCATCTGGCTCCTGCGCGTGTTGCCCTTTCTCGTCGGCCTCATCGCCATCTTCGCGATTTTTTCGAAACGCGTCCCCGCCGCCTGGGCCATCTCCGGGGCCTTTGCCTGCGTCGGCCTCCTGATCCTGATCCGCCTGTTCGGCCTGACCGTGGAGTTGCGCGGCGTCGTCCGCGGCACCAACGCCATGCGCCAGGCCCGTTTCTTCAACCGCATCAGCGATGAGGAAGCGGTGGTCGCTGCGGCGAAAAGCAGCGTCTGGCTGTCAGTCTGGCCGTGGTGAGGGCTTGCTCTGGCCAGCCTCCGCTTCCAGCCTGCCGTGTGCGCAGCGTTCTCATCACCGGTGGCAATGGCGGTCTCGGCTCCGGGATCGCCCGCTATTTCCTGGAAAAAGATCCGGCTTGCCAGGTCTGGCTCGGCGTCCGCCAGCGTCGCGAAACCGCCGCCGCCCTCGTCGCCGAATATTCCGGTCGCTGCCATGCCGTGGAACTGGAAGTCACCTCGAAGGAAAGCTGGGAAGCCGCCATCGCCGCCATCGTCGCCACCAGCGGACGGCTCGACGTGCTGGTCAACAACGCCGGCCTGCACCGCGATCACCTGCTCGCCACCATGCCGGACGAGGCCTGGTCATCGGTCATTTCCTCGAATCTCGATTCCGTCTTCCTCGGCTGCCGCGCGGTGATCCGCACCATGATGGCCCAGCGTTTCGGCCGGATCATCAACATCGCTTCCCTCAGCGCCGTTCTCCCACCCGTCGGCCAGACCAACTACGCCGCCGCGAAAGCCGGAGTGATCGCCCTGACCCAGACCCTGGCGAAAGAAGTCGCCCGTTCCGGCATCACGGTGAATGCTCTCCTGCCGGGATATATTGCAACCGAGGCGCTTTCGCATATGGATGAGGAAGCGGCCAAACGGGCGAAATCCGGCATTCCGATGAGAAGATTCGGCACACCCGCCGAGGTGGCATCGGCAGTGCTGTTTCTCGCTTGCCAGGATGCTGGCTACGTCACAGGTTCCGCCCTGAAAATCGACGGCGGTATTTTCTAACAAGTTCACAATCATGGCACAAGGCGCGGAATTGCGGCAAAAGATCAAGGAAGTGATGGTCGAGGAACTCATGCTCGACTTCGACGCGAGCGAGATCGCCGATGAAACTCCAATCTTTGGCGCCGGCGGACTCGGCCTCGACTCGGTGGACGCCCTCCAACTGGTCGTCGCCATCGAAAAGCACTTCGGCCTGAAAATCGCGGATGCGGAAAAGGCCAAGGGCGTCCTCCAGAGCGTCGAAACCATCGCCGCGGCGATCGAGGCAAACGCTTGAGCGCCGATGTCGTAAGCGCGGAGAGGAAAGGCGGCACGCTGAAGAAGTGCCTCTTCGTTCTGCTCAAAGTCGTCCTGACCGTCCTTTTCCTGAAATGGGCCTTTTCGAAGGCGGATTTCAGCGATTCGAAATTGGCCCATCCGTCCGAACTCGACTGGACCTGGATCTCAGGCGGCCTGGCCTTTGCCTTCGGTTCGGTGATTTTTACCGCCGTCCGCTGGTGGCTGTTATTGCGGGCTCAAAGCATCCCGGTCACCCTCTGGCGGACCATCGAGCTGACGTTCATCGGCAATCTCTTTAATTTGGTCGCCTTCGGCGGCGTCGGCGGTGACGCGGCCCGGATCTTCCTGCTGATCCGGGACTTCCCCGACCGGAAGCTGGCCGTCACGCTGACCGTGATGGTGGACCATCTGGTCGGCCTGGTGTCGCTGGCGCTGATCTTCTTCTGTGTGTCCGCCGGACGCTTCGACTCGCTCGGAGAGCAGAGCCGCATCGGGCGGGAGGTCATTCGCGGTTCCGCCATGTTCTTCGGCGGCGGGTTGGTGATGATCGCGCTGATGTTCGTTGCGTCCTATCCGCCGGTGCATCGCCGCATCCATCATCCCGGTCGCAAGTTCAAATGGGCGTTCCTGAAAAATCTGCCGGAGCTCTACGATGTCTTTCGTAGGAAATGGGGCCTGGCTCTGGGGTCGCTGGCCGCGTCCTTCGTGATGCTGGGATTTCTCTTCGCCAGCTACTGGGCCGGCGCGCGGTCCACCGGCATTCACATCGACGCGGCTGCGGTATTCTCGGCGATGCCGGTCGTGGACGCTGCCGGGGCCATTCCCTCGCTGATGGGCGTGGGCCCCAAGGAAAAGACCTTCCAGCTTCTGATGTCCGACCTGACCGGGATGCCGCCGGAGGTTGCCGTCTGCGCGTCGTTGGTGGGCTTCTTCTGCACATTCGTATGGTCTTTGGCCGGTGCTCTGCTTTTCTTGAAACCGCGTGACCGTGTCCGGATCAAGGACATGGAAAGCGCTGCCTCCTGATCCCGCCTTCCCCATGACGGATCCCGGTCTTGCTGTCTGCCTCTCCTCCTCCTTCTTCGGCCACTATGCCCACGCGGGCTTCCTGACTGGGCTGGACCAGCATGGCGTAAAGCCGGGCCGGATTTCCGGCTGCTCCGCCGGCGCCATCACGGGTGGCCTCTGGTCCGCCGGCATTCGCGGTCAGCAACTGGAGGACATCCTCTTCAGCCTGTGGTTCAAGCGCTGCTTCTTCGACCTGGGCTCGCTGTGGCGCTTCTTCGGCGTGGTGACCTGGAGCTACTCCGCGGGCGTCCTGTCCGGTAGCCGCATGGAGCGCTTTCTCGGCAATCTCATTGGCGATCTCCGCATGGAGGAATGCGATCCCCGCATCGAGATCGCCGTCGCGAATCTCACCAGGGGCCGCGGCGAAGTCCGTGATCACGGCGTCCTGCGCGACTTCATGATCGCCAGCTTCTCGATGCCGCTGATCTACAAGCCGCGCCGGATCGAAGGCGAGGACTTCCTTGACGGCGGCGTCTCAAATGGCACCCCCTTCGATCACTGGCTGGGCGACCCGAAGATTCACACCATCGTCGTGCACCGCATCCAGCATTCGGACGATGAGGGACCGGGAAAGGGTCCATGCGGCGTGATCACCGGCTGCCACTCCATCACCTGGCACGAGTTTTTTGAACGCCGCCGTCTCGCGGCTGAGGCCAGCGGCAAGAAGGTCATCTTCGTCGAGACGATTCACGAACGCCCCCGGATCTTCCACGGCAAGAGCGCCCGCAGCCATTTCCAGGCCGGGATCGAAACCGGGGTTGCGTGTGCCGGGCAAGTCCTCAGCGAACTCCCTGCCTCCGTCGTCGCAGGCACCAGCGCACGGTTAGCCATAAAATGAGCCCGAGTGCGACCGCCGCCCCGGTCGCGGCCGGGACCAGCCAGCGGGGCAGGGGAATGGGGGCGCGGAAGCGGGTCACCAGCGGGGCTTTCAGGGCATCTCCCAGGGTATTGTCCCAGATCAGCGTGCGACCGCCGTCCTCCGTCCGGGTCGCATTCGACTCGATCGCCGGCAGCGGCAGATGGATCGCGCAGTAAAGGTGCCGCTTCTCCCGGTCCTCATCGCTGATCGCCAGGGCGGTGAAGCCGAGCGCATGGCCGATGCTGATGGTCCGGCAGAAATCCACCTTCAGGTCCTCCATCTTCACCTTGAAAGCTCCGGCGAAGTCCGTGGTCGTCTCCGGTATATTGCGGAGGGACTTGTTCTTCGCGACGTCCCGCAGCCACAGCAGCGAGTCGGTGGAAAGATGGGCCACCATCTCCATCCGGTCGCCGGTGGCCGTCAGGGTCAGGCTGTCGAGCCGCAGTTTGGGCAGGGTCGCGACCAGTTCCCGCACCTGCCGTTCCAGGCCGCCGGCGCCGCCCGCCAGCATCAGCGCCCGCTTCGGAACATTGTAGCGGAACTCAGCGCGCGCCGAGCCGTCGGCATTGACCCACAGTTCCTCATGGGTTTCGAAGCAGGACGTCATCAGCAGGCAGGCGGCGGCCAGCGCCATGCGACAAAGAAGTGAGGAGAGCTTGCGATTCGGCACGGGGATGAAAGCCTATAGCCCCGATGCAGCGCCGTGTGGAGCCAGAAATCCTCGATCACCTCCCGGCGGAGGATCTTTCGGCCATTCGCAGCCGCAGGGATCTGCGCGCGATCAATTTCCTAATGGGCAACGAACGCTGGATCGTGCGCAGCGTGCGCCGTTTTTCCGCGGAGGCAAAGCAGGGCGGGATCACCGAGTTCGGAGCGGGAGAGGGCCGTCTGGCCGAGCGCCTTCAGCATGAAATGCCCGGCGCCCGGATCGAGTGCTGTGACCTCGCACCCCGGCCGGCCGGCCTGCATCCGGGGATCGAGTGGCGCCGCGCCGATGTGCTGGAGACTCCGCCGCAACACCACGGGGTGCTGATCGCCAGCCTGTTCCTGCACCATTTCGAAGGAGCCGCTCTGGAGACTCTCGGGAAATGGTGCGGTCAATTCCGCGCCTTCTGCTTTGCCGAGCCTCTGCGCAGCCGTGGCGCCATCGCCCAAGGCACGGCCCTCCTGCCGTTGGTAAATTCCGTCACCCGCCACGACATGATCGTCAGCATTCGCGCCGGTTTCGTTCGTGGGGAGCTGCCCGCTTTGCTGGGCCTCGACCCCCGCCAATGGCGGGTCGAGGAGCAATGTACCTGGCGCGGGGGGCTGCGAGTGCT
>JAQGPE010000488.1 GCA_028293225.1 Akkermansiaceae bacterium
GAAGGTTTGGTTATAATCTCTAGCCTGGTTCGTGATGGGGGCTGCCTTGAGAGCTTCTGGCATCTTGCCGTTCCGACCAGGTTTACCCGCTGAGCAGGGGGACAGAGTGTCCCCCCTCCGGTCCACTCCCCAAGAACCCGCAGCAAGCTCCCAAGACGCCCCCTTACTCTCGACAACCCCAGCCGAATTCCCGGAATCCCCCTTCCAATGACTCCCTCCATCGAGCGTTTCCTAGCCCTGATCACCGGCACTTCGCGCCCGGGTTACCCGCGACGCCCCTGCGCGCCATGGCCGAAGAGGCCGTCCGCCGCGCCGACAAGCACGCCGCGTGAGGAGCAAGAGCCTCTGATTTCGCAAAGCAGCTGATGCCTTCCGGTGTCAGCCGCTTTCTTTTTAGGGGAGTCGGGAATCGGATGAGCGCTTCACTCCGCTTTCTCCCCGGTCCTCAGGATCTGCAGCGCCGCCGCGACCTTCTCGAAGCCCTCCAGCAGCACCTTGGCCTGCTCCGGCTTGCTCGCCCTCCCGATCCGGCCGCGATAGACCTCCGTTGCCCGCTTCAGCAGTTCCATCCCGGTCTCGCTGCCCTCGCGTGAAATCCGGGCCGAGCGGATGCTCTGGTCATACGACCAGTCGTTGCCCTCGCTGAAGTAGACCTCCGTGAGCTCTCCCTTCGCATCAAAATTCACCGTCGCCGCTCCGGGCAAACCCGACATCCCTTCCGGACCGGTCCGCCACTCGATCGTTCCGGCCTTGTCGATCACCACCGGCTTGGTCACGACGACTCTGCCGCTCCCGGTTTCGATCCGCGCAAGCGGCTGCCGGTCGATCTGCCGGGTTTTCCAGTCCGCCGGATAGGGAATCTCAAAAGCGGCTCCCAGCTTTTCCGGCAGCCCGGCCATCGCCCGCGCCGTCAGCTTTTGCGTTGCCTCCGGCTCGCGCGGCTTCACATATTTTTCCGCCGCTACCACCGGTGGATTTTCAGGGTGGAGTGCCGCTGCCTTCTCGCCCTCTTCCTGTCGTAGCGCCCGGATCGCCAGCGACATCTTCTCCAGCCCCTCCAGCAGCCGCGCGGTGTCGGCAGGCTCGTCCGATTTCTCTGCCCGCTCACGATAGGTCTTCATGGCACGCTGGAAAAAAGCCTCACCGGTTTCGGCGTCATCATCGTTCCGGCCCAGCTGGCTCACGCCCCGCTCGTCGTCCTCCCATTTGAGCCCCCGGGCCCGGTGAATGACGATCGCTTCGAATTCGCCTGCTTCATCCAGGGTGAGATTCACCTCCAGGGACTCCAAGGCCAGATTTCGCGGCTGATGTGCGATCGTCCAGATCACCGTTCCGCGCCCGTCCCAAGGATTCACAAAGGGCAGGGTGGCGCAGATTTTCCCGCCCTCCACCGGAATCACGGCGATCGGACGCCTGAGCCAATCGTCCCCTCCCCAGTCAGCCGGCGCGGGGATATTGAACTCCACTCCAAGCTTGGAGGGCAGCCGCTCGATCCCCTTCCTCGTCAGTTGATGGCAGGCGGGGAAGTCCTCCGCTTCTTCGTTGGCTCCGACAGCCCCCGGCCATGGCAAGGCAACGACCAGCAGCGACAGAAACCACAGACGAAAGCGATAAAGACATTGGTCCAGCATGGCGGAATCCGGAGAGTAGCGGAAAGGAGACCCGGGAAACATATCTTATCAGAGAATGCGCAGGAATGCATTAAGTTCCGGACTCGCCGCCACCGGGAAGAATTTCCTGTCTCTTTACGGCGATATTACGCAGAGGATGCGACATTAGTCCGCAAGAACCCCTCACCCGCTTTTTGCCATGAACCCCCACATCGAGCGCTTCCTCGCCCTGGTCACCGGCACCCCTCGCCCGGGAACCCGCGATGAGGAGCGCCAGGCCGCCGTCCGAGCCGATCTGATGGAGCGTCTCCAGGACCACCGTCCCGGCCCGGGCGCGCTGACGCTGGAGGAAGCCACAGCCCGTCTGGAAAGCCGCCCTGCCACCTTCTGGCTGGGCTTGAGAGCGCTGCTGGTCGTGCTGGCGCCCCTGGCCGTGCTACTATATGCAGCGTATGTCGAACTCCCGAACTACTACGTCGCGGACGGCGCACCGGAGTGGCTGCCGGGATTCCTGCGCCAGCGGGTGGAGCAGCGCCAGGCCTCCCTGGCCACCCGCCCGCTGCCGGAGCCTCTGTCCACCTCTCTCACCAGCCACTTCCCCACCCTCCCCCAGGAGCCGCCGCGCCCGGCCGATCTGAGTGACCCGGAGTCGCTGCAGGCCGAGAACCAGGCAAAGACCGCCCGCGATGGCGTGGTGCCGCCCGATCTCATCGCCGCATGGCAAAAGGTGGATCCTGACAACGCCTGGCTGCTGCTCCACCAGGCCAGTTTCCTGGGCGGAAAGGCCATCGAATATGTCTACGGCAAGGGCAAGACCATCACGGACCCCAACGCCGCCCGGCAGGCGATGGAACTGTGCGAGCAGGCTGCTCGGCTCCCCAAATACACCACTTACCTCCGCCGCCGCTACGGCCGCCAGCGCGACGCCGTGCGCCGCCCGGAAACGCTGAACGAAGCGGCGGCCATCTTCAGCTTGATGCCCCGCCAGGAGCCCGACTCCTCCTCCTCCGATCATCTCGGGGATTTCTTCCAGATCCAAGCCGAGGAGCTGGTGGCGAAGGGCGACCTCCCGGCCCTCGTTCCGGTCATCAATCTCGCCCGCCGCCTCTCGATCCTGCGTTCGCTGCAACCCGGCGCCTCGGCGGAGGAATACATTGCCCTGCCCGGCTGCATCTCCCGGTCGATGGAAAAGATCCTGACTCCCGCCGCTCCCTGCGAAGCCCTGGACATCGTGCGGGATTTCTACGGCCGCCAGCGGAGCGTTTCCACCCGGGCGGCCAAGTCGATGATGAATTCTCAGCGACAGAGCCGCGACGGACTGAAGGCCGGATTCTACCCGGTGGTTCCCTTTCAGGACGTTTCCTATCACGCCGTCCGGCAGGTCGAACGGGCCGACGCCGGGCGGGCCATCGCCTTCTGCGTCGCGCTCGGAAGCAGTGTCGTCGTGCTGCTGTTCGTGGTCCCCTTCGCGCTGGCCCAGCGTCAGCGGGGAGTCGCCCGCGCGGCGCGAAACCTGGCCCGCCTGTATGACTGGACCGCCTGTGGCCGCATCTTTCTCTTCGGTTTCGCCTTGCCGCTGCTGGGGTGGTGGCTGCTGATCTGGCACACCCGTCTCGGCGGCCGGGATCTGCCGCTCGAGCTCTTTCGCACCGATGCGCTCCACCAGTTTTCATGGCTGGGTCAGATGCTGGCCGCGCCGCTGCTGGTCTGGACCGCGGCGCTGCAGTGGGCCCGGGTGGAACGCGCCCGCCACTTCGCCTTTCTGGGTCTGAGGCCGGCCTTCCTGCGCACCGGCTGGCTGGCGGTGGCGCTGGCTGCCCTGATCGCGCCGCTGTATGGAGCGGTGAGGTGGTTTCCGGCTACTGAGCAGGCGGGCCCGTATCTCCAGATCGTCGCCGCGGTGCAGGGCGGCCTGATCCTCTGGTTGCTGTGGCGGCTGATCGCGGGCGGCTTCACACCGCGCTCGGGCATGCTGGGTTCGATCCTCAGCGCCTGGCTGGTGCTGCCGGTGCTGAGCGCGCTCGCGCTGGCCGCCGGTTTGTGCGTTTTCGTTTGTCAGGCAAGCGAACGCCAGGGGATGGCCAGGCTACCGTACCTCATCCGGGCTGAAGGACCGGGATCCTACGAGACCTACCGTAGTTCCTACCGCGACCTCATGCGCGCCGAGTTCGCCGACGAGCTGAAATGACCGGAGGGGGGACACTCTTGTCCCCCTTGCGGAGTTCGGGAGCTTGGTTTTGAGAGAAGACGGCTGAGTTCTCCGGGCGGATGACAGATCTTTGAAGGCGCTGTTTTTCGACCAGGTCAACTCGCTGAGCAGGGGTACAAGAGTGTCCCCCCTCCGTTCCTCACTTCAGCGTCAGGACCACCGGGCAGTGGTCGGATCCTGTCACCTCGGAAAGAATCTCCGCGCCTGCGATCCGGTCCTTCAGGCCATCGGAGACGCCGAAGTAGTCGATGCGCCAGCCGATGTTCTTGCCGCGCGCATTCATGCGGAAGCTCCACCAGGAATACGCGTCCTTCTTGTCCGGGTAGAGGTGGCGGAAGCTGTCGATGAAGCCGCTGTCCAGGAGCTTGGTGAAGCCCGCGCGCTCTTCATCGCTGAAGCCGGCGTTCTTGCGGTTCTCCTTGGGCCGGGCGATGTCGATCTCCTGGTGGGCGACGTTGAGGTCGCCGCAGAAAATCACCGGCTTGCCCTGGTTGACGAAGGACAGCAGGTGCAGGCGGAAGGCCTCATCCCACTCCATGCGGTAGGGCAGGCGCTTCAGCTCGTTCTGCGAGTTCGGCGTGTAGACGTTGACGAGGTAGAAGTCGGGATACTCCAGGGTCAGCACGCGGCCTTCCTTGTCGTGGTCCTCGGCGTTCATGCCGTGGTGGACGGAGAGCGGTTCCTCGCGGCTGAAGATGGCCACGCCGGAGTAGCCGGCCTTGTCCGCGGAGTTCCAGTAGCTGCGGTAGCCGCCGAATTCCAGCGGCAGCTCGACCTGCTCCTCACGGGCCTTGATTTCCTGCAGGCAGAGGATGTCCGGCCGGTGACCGGTCATGAACTCCGGCAGCCCTTTTCCCAGGGTCGCGCGGATGCCGTTGACGTTCCAGGAAACGAGCTTCATGGCAGCAGGGCAGTCGGGTCGGGAAAGCGGTTGCGGATCAGGCGGTGGCCCACTCGATTTCCTTGGCGTCCTTCCAGAGTTCTTCCAGGCCGTAGTATTCCCGCAGTTCGGTGTCCATCACGTGGACCATGACGTCGATGAAATCCAGCACCACCCAGCGGGTGTCGGCCTTGCCCTCGGAGTTGGCCGCCTTGGAGCCGTATTCCTGGTCCAGCTTCGACTGCACTTCCCGCAGGACGGCGCGCAGATGCGGCTGGGAGGAGCCGGAGCAGACCACCATGTAGTCGGTCAGGTTCGAGAGCCCGCGAAGGTCCCAGACGCGGATTTGCTCCGCTTTCATCTCGTCCGCTGCCTTTGCGCACGCCTTCGCCAGTTCGATCCCTTCGATTGCCATGACCATGTGTGTCCCCTTACGGGCTGGCGATCTTACCCTGAGTTTCCCGCTTGGCCATCTTAAATGCGCGCGGGCGTTTTCCGCACCCCGGCCGGTGTCCGGCTCGCACCCGGACAGGACAGCGGCGCATGCTCCGGGCGATGGCGGAGCCGGGGCGAAAAGGCGGCACCGAACCGGCAAGGGCAGGCGCACGGTCCAGCGGAAAAGGCGGCGCGGGGTCCGGGAAGGCGGACATTTTCCGGCTGGCGGGGTCTCTCCCCGCGGGCGGCGGCTTTCAGCGGGCTCGGCGGAGAGGCAGGCTTCTCACTGAGGATCAGCGCCTTGCCGGAACCCGCCACTCTCCCTGCGTTTCCCGAGGCGGCAGCGTGTCCGGTTCGCAACCGGACCAAAGCCGGAACAGAGAAGAGAAGAGAAGAGAAGAGAAGAACACTCTCTCAAGAGAGTGTGTGTGAGCACTCTCACTCGCTTTTTGGAAAAGGCCTTCAGAACCGGAAAGGCCGCTACACCTGCCGGGAAAAGCGCACGTAGTTGTGTGCCCCACAATGGCGCTCTTCCGGAAAAGCCGTTAGGGTGCCGCCCTGACCGTCGAGTTCGTCCCGCTTTTTCTCCTTCAAAATCCCGACCGACCCAAACCCATGCGCCTCGCCCTCATCGCCCTGCTTGCCGCCGCCCCGCTCCTGGCCGCGGACCTGGAGTTCAAGGAAGCCTTCGCCGACCCGGCCCGCCGCGCCGCCGCCGTGGAGACGCTGGTGCCTGGCTCCCGCGACTGGTTCTTCTACCGGGCGCTCCAGCAGCAGCTCGCCGGAGACGCCGCGGGGTTCCAGAAGACCATGACGGAGTGGAAAGCCGCCGCCGCCGATCCGAAGCGGGCCATTTCCCGGGAAGGCTGGGAGGTGCTGGACAACCGCCGCGTCCTGCTGGGCTATGGGACCGACCCGCAGGCCAGCGTTCAGGAGCTGATCCGCAAGCTCGACCTGCACTTCGACGACGCCCGCCCGGAAACCGATGCCGCCGCCAGCCTGCCCGACCGGCTGGACCCGGCGCTGATCTCCGCGGAGGCCTTCCGCGCCGAGGCGGCCAGGACCCACCCCAACGCCCCGTGGGAAATCTACGGGCAGGCCGCCCTGCTGGCCGAACTGGAGCACCTGGACGATCTGAGCGAGGAAGAGGTGGAGTGGCTTTACCACCATCTCGAAAGCGCGAGCAGCCCGCACGCTGTCGCCCTATTCAAGCGGGTCTACACCACGGAGAATCCACCCGAGTTCGGCGACGTCTCCCTGGAAAAGCATCTGACCCATGATCAGCTGGAAGAGCTCACCAAGGAGGTGCCCGCCCTGAAGGCCTCCGAAGCGATGGCCACGGCCTGGATGGCGACCCTGCCGACGCGGGAAAAGGCCGGCCCTCTCGACCCGGCCGCCCTGACCGCCCATCTGGCCGCCTGCGCCGCGTATCTGAAGGACACCCCGGAAACGCTGAATTCCCTGAAGGCAAATGTCTTCTACCACCACCTGCGGATGCAGCGGGAGGCCGGGAATTTCCCGCAGGACGTCTTCCTGGCCTACCTGCGGCTGCCGCGCGAAGGCCACCCGCTGTTGCTGGACTCGAAGGACACGGAGAACCGGATCGATCTGGAAGGAGAGTTCAGCTCCGCCACCGGCTGCCCGGCGGTGGAGGATGACGAGCAACTGGTCGGCGCGCTGCTGGAGCATTTCCTGGCCGCCAGCGAGACCACCGCCGCCTTCAAGGACCTCATCGAGCCCGGCAGGCTGACCCGCCTGGCCGCCCGCGCTCATCTGCTGGCAGGGGCCGATGCCGCGAAGTGGAGCAAGCCGCTGCCACCCGCCGAGGTGCAGGATTTGCAGAAGGAGACGCGCGTCGGCTTCGCCCCCGGCCGCCCGGTGGTGCTGGGCGCTGACGCGGCGGTGAAGCTGACCCTGGATCTAAAGAACACCCCGGCCCTGCTGGTGCGGGTGTTCGAGATCGACCTGGCGGACCTGGCGAAGCGGGACGAGCTCGAAAGGCTGGCGGTCGACCTGGATGTGGATGGCCTGACGCCGCATCTGGAAAAGCGCTACACCTACGCAAATCCGGCGCTGGTGGTGCACCGGGAGAGCATCGAGATGCCGGAGCTGGGCGGTCCGGGCGCGTGGCTGGTGGAGTGCGTCTCGGGCAATGCGACCTGCCGGGCCCTGGTCCGGAAAGGCTCGCTCTACCCCAGCCTGGAGCCGACCGCGGAGGGCATGAGCCTCCGCGTCTTTAACGAGGCTGGCGTGCTCCAGAAGGACGCCGTGGCGGTCTGCGGGCCCACCACCCTCCGCGCCGATCCGGAGGGCGTCATCCGCCTCCTGGACGGCGCGGTGGAGAGCAGGGTTGGCTATGTGCAGGCGGGCAGGCTGGCCGCCACGCTGGCCCTCTACGGCTACGGCGTTTCCTTCAAACCGGAGCCGGAGCTGCGCGGCGAAATGCACGTGGACCGCGAGCAGCTGATCCCGAACCACCCGGCCACCCTGCTGCTGAAACCGGTGCTGACCAATCACAAGGAGCCGGTGCCGCCGGACCGCCTCCAGCAGGCGCGCGTGGTGCTGAGCGCCACCCTGCAGGGCGGGACCAAAGTCGAGCGGACGCTGCTGCAGGACGTGAAGCTGCAAGCGGCGCAGGAGGTCGCCTTTCAGATCCCGGAAGGCACGCTGAGCATGAGCGTCACGCTGACCGGCCGCTACGCCGCCTCTGAAAAGGACCGCGCCAGCACCCTGACCCTGACCAAATCCTGGACGCTGGGCCGCGATGCGACGAATCGGTTCACGGCCGCCCCGGTCGACGCCTTCATCGCCGCCGCGCGCTTCAGCCGGGACAGCCAAGGCATCTACCTGGAGCTGCGGGGCAAGAACGGCGAGCCATGCCCGTCGAAGGCCGTGACGCTGACTTTCCGCCATGCGGACTACCAGCCGCCGCTGAAGGCCGCCCTGCGCACGGACGCCCGTGGACGCATTTCGCTCGGCGCGCTGCGGGGCATCGGGAGCGTCGTCGCGAACGGGCCGGATTTTATGGAGAACTCCTTCATGACGGAGGAAGCGGACGACGAGATCACGCTGCCGGGGGAAATGCGGATTTCCACCGGGGAGGAAACGCGACTGCCGCTGCCGGCGCACCTGTCCCTGCCGAACCCGGCCGTGAAGCTGATCCGCCAGACCATCACCGATCCCCGGATCGCGGCGGATCTGAGCGCGCAGTTGAAGCAGGAAGGCAACACGCTGATCGTTCCGCCCCTGCCGGAGGGTCTGTGGAGACTCTCCCTGGCGGACAGCGAGGTGGAACTCTACGTGATGAATACCAGTGTGTCCGGTGGCATGCTGGCGGCCCCCACCGTCGTGACGGAGCACTACCACCCGGCGCTGCCGGTCATCGGTTCCGCCACCGTGACGGGGGACGCCCTGCAGATCAGGCTGGCGCAGTCCTCCCCACTCACCCGGGTCGCGGTCATTTCCCGCCGCTACCTGATGGATCGCCACTGGGCTGGCCAAGTGGAGCCCGGCCGCGCGTCCGCCCCCTACTTCGAGTTCTTCCAGCCCGCCAAGTGCGAATATCTGCTGGACCGCCGCCTGAGCGATGAGAGCCGCTACATCCTGGACCGCCGCAACGCGCCACGCTTCCCCGGCGCCATGCTGCCGCGCCCCGGCCTGCTGGTGAACCGCTGGAGCCAGGAGGAGGCCAAACAGGAGAAACACACCGGCGCGGGCGGAACGCTGGGCACGCGCGAGGACAGCGCCAAGGTCAGTTCCGGAACCGCCAGCGCCGACCCCTTCGGCTCGGTCGAGGACTCGGGCTATGTGCGGTCCGGCGACATCGGCAACGTCGACTTCCTGGCCCGGGGCTCGACCGTTTTCTATGAGCTGCAACCGGCCGCCGACGGGACCCTGAGCGTGCCGATGAAGAGCCTGCCGGGCGGACAGTTCATCGAGGTGATCGCCGCCAGCCCGGACGGAGAACACCGCGTGATCGTGCCGCTGCCCGCCTCCGAACCGGAGCTTCAGGACCGCCGCCTGACCCACCCTCTGGACACGACCAAGCACTACGCCGGAGTCCGTACGGCGACGGTGCTGCCGGCCGGGAAAGAACTGACCGTGGAGGGCGTGCTGGATTCCGACTGGCGCTCGTTTTCCTCCCTGCGCGAGGTCTACCAACTGCTGGGCGCGGCGACCCCGGATCCGCTGCTGGCGCTGTTCACCCCGCTGCTGGATTGGGAGCATCTGGATGAAAAGGCCAAGCTCGCCTTCCTGGCCGAGCGCGGCTGCAACGAGGTGCATCTTTTCCTGGCCAGGAAGGACCGGCCGTTCTTCGAGAAATACGTGAAGCCGCGGCTGCTGGAAAAGCGCGAGCCGACGGTGATCGACGACCTGCTGCTGGGCCGAGATCTGTCCGGCTACTTCAAGCCGGTGGCGTGGGCCCGCCTGAATGCGGCGGAAAAGGCCCTGCTGTCCCAGACCAGCCCGCAGGCCCGCGCCCGCGTCGCGCAGGATCTGTCGCTGCGCTGGGAAGTGGAAGCGCCCGCCCCGGAGCAGGAGGCCGCGACCTTTGCCAGCACTCTGCTGGGCAAGCCGGAAGCCCGCTCGACGGAGCTTTCCGCAGCGCAAGGATTGGGAAGCCCCAGCCTGCTCGGCAAGCTGCAACAGATCGTGATCCCGGTGATCGAGTTCGATGACACGACGCTGGAAGAAGCCCTGGATTTCCTGCGTTTGCGCGGCAGGGAGCTGGATGTCAGCGAGCAGGATCCGTCCCGCAAGGGCGTGAACATCCAGATCGTCAAGCCGGGCGGAAGCGATCCGGGAGAGCTGCATATCAACACGCTCCGGCTGCGAAACGTGCCATTCCTGGAGGCCCTGCGCTACATTTGCGACCTCACCCGGACACGCTTCAAGATCACGGACGACGGGCTGGAGGTGTCGCCCGCCATGGAGTCGGCTGGAGATCTGGTCACCCGGATCTTCACGCTGCATGGCGAGGCGCTGAGCGACCTGAGTGACTTCGCCAGCTCGCCGGCGCGGCTGAAGAAATACCTGCAGGACCAGGGCATCCCCTTCCCTGACGAAGCCACCGTGTCCCTCCGTCCGCCCGCACTGGTGGTGAAGAGCACTCCTTCGGCGCTGGATTTGCTTGAGCAACTGGTCAGCGGTGAGGCCACCGGAGCGGACGAGCCTGTTGCGAGCCCGGACATCCCCGGCTTGCCGCCACTGACCGCTTCCGCTGCCAGCAACATCGTCACCGGCGGGCTGCGATCGGGCTACGGGGTGATTTCCCGCAACAACATCGATGCGGTGCTCAACCAGCCGGCTCCGAGAAATTCGGGCGAACTGCTCCGCCTGCAGGGCCGGCCCGACTGGGAGGCGGACCGCGACAAGACCCGGGTGTGGAAGGAGCAGAACTACTACCGGTATCGTGGCGAGGGCGGGGAGTCCTTCATTCCGCTGAACGGCTTCTGGCTGGACCTGGCGAAGTGGAATGGCGAGGGGGCCTTCCTGTCGCCGCATTTCAACGAGTGCACGTACAACCTGAGCGAGGCGCTGCTGGCGCTGGCCGTGCTGGATCTGCCTGCCGACGCTCCCGCCCCGGAGACGCGGGTGGAAGGCAATACCCTGCGGATCAAGCCCGCGACCCCGATGCTGCTGTTCGCCCGGGAAACGCGTGAAACCGGCAACCCCGAGGCCGATGCCTCCGTGCTGGTGCGGCAGACCTTCTACCGGCTGGACGACCATTTCCGCCAGGAGGGCAGCCGCCGGGTGGAGAATACGGTGAGCGGCGACTTCGTGGCGGGCGTGCCCTATGGCATGACGCTGGTGGTGACCAATCCGTCCGGCTCCAGCCGCCGGCTGGACCTGCTGGCCCAGATCCCGGCCGGGGCGATCCCGCTGCGGAACCGGCCGGCCACCCTGTCGGCCAGCCGCGAACTGGACGACTATGGGGTGCTGAACGAGGAGCTGGCCTTCTACTTCCCGCTGGCCGGAACCTACCCGGTCTATCCGCTGCACGTGGCGGACGGAGAGAAGCTGCTGGCGGTGACCCCCGTCCGCGCCCTGACCGTGGCGGCGAATCCCGCGGCGGCCGATGCGAAGAGCTGGCCGGAACTGGCCCGTGAAGGTACGGCAGACGCCGTACTGGAGCGTCTGCGCAGCGTGAATCTCCACCGTCTGGACCTGCGCCCGATCCTGTGGCGCCTGCACGACCGGAGCTTTTTCAACCGAGTGATGGAAATCTTCCGCGACCGGATGTTCTCCGACTCCCAGGTGGCCAGCTACGCGCTGCTGCACGGAGAGGCGGCGGAAATCCGCACCGCCCTGGAGAACACCGGCCTGGTCAAAAACGTCGGCGGCTGGCTGGACAGTCCGCTGCTGGAAGTGCACCGCGACGAACGCCCGGAGGCACGCATCACCGACTTCGACCCGCTGGTGAATCCCCGCGCGCATGCCTTCGGCGAGTATCCGCGCCTCAGCCACCCGGCCGCTCTCGCCGCCTATGAGGCACTGCTCGACCAACTGGCCTGGAAGCCCGCGCTGAGCGATGACGACCGGCTGGCGCTGTGCCTTTCCCTGCTGAGCCAGGACCGGGTGGAAGAGGCGCTGAAAGACTTCGACGGGATCGATACGGCGAAGCTGACGACGCACCTGCAGTATGACTACGCGCACGCCGTGGTGCTGTTCTTCCGCAAGCAGCCGGAGCAGGCGCGGGAAATCGCGGCCAAGCATCTGGACGGCCCGCAGGAACTCTGGGTAAAGCGTTTCAGGACCGTGGTGGAGCAGGCGGACGAGATCGCCAGGCTGGCCAAGGGAGGGGTCAAGGAAGATGCGGAGGACCAGGCCGGGACCGAGCCCTCCCTGGAGCTGACCATGACGGCGGAACACCAGTTGCAGATCGAGTCGGCGCGGCTGAAGGACACCGAGCTGCGCTTCTATCAGATCGATCTGGAGATGCTGTTCTCGAAGAACCCCTTCCTCTCCACCGACGGTGGCGACCTGCCGCAGATCCTGCCGAACGAGGTGCAGAAGGTGGCGCTGGATCCTTCCGGCAAGACACTGGTGACGATCCCGGACGGCTTCAGCGCCGGCAACGTGCTGATTTCGGCCAGCTCCGGCGAGGCGCAGGCGCTGCGGATCCTGGACAGCCCGGCGCTGACCGTCACGCGCCAGACCGCCCAGCGGACTCTGCAGGTGACCGATACGGCGACGCACCTGCCGCTGCCGGAGACGTATGTGAAGGTCTACGCGATGGGTGACGATGGAGAGCCGGTCTTCCACAAGGACGGCTACACCGACCTGCGCGGGAAATTCGACTACCTGACCCACACCGGCGTGGAGGTCTCAAATATCCGGAAGCTGGCGATCCTGACCGTGCACCCGGAGAAGGGCGCGCGGGTCGAGATCATCGACCTGTGAGCGGGCGGGCCGACCGGAGGGGGGACACTTGTCCCCCTGCTGAGTTCGAAAGTTTGGTATTGAGGGGAGACCGCTGAGTTATCGGGGTGGATGGATAAGCATCGGAGACGCTCGCTTTTGACCAAGCCTTCCCGCTCAGCAGGGGGACAAGAGTGTCCCCCCTCCGGTGGCCGCCTTGGCAGTTAGCTTTCCATCTGATATGCTCCCCGCGATGATCCCAAAACGCGTGATCCTGATGGTGCTGTATTTCGCCGTGCTGGGCGGTTCGGCGCTGTCGACGATGTGGCAAAGTCTGAATGGGGGGCACTTCTTCTTCGACCTGTCCATCCTGATGCTGCCGGTCGCCTATGGTCTGCTGAGGGGCAGGCCCAACTCCCGGATCGAGGCGCAGGTCTGGTTCGCGCTGACCTACGTGGTGGCCGGGATCGGGATCTGGAAAATCCTAGAGCACCATGAGATCCCCGCTCCCGGAAGTTGGGTCGGCAAGTCCACCGGCTCGATTTCGACCGAGTGGATGTTGATCGCCATCGCGGCGGGCATCCTGGTGCTGAACGTGGTCTTTCACATCCTGATCCGGACGAAGAGGGCGCGGGACTTTTTCAAGCTGAACGAAGCTGCAACTCGATTACTGGTGAAGGAAGACGTTGGTCCGCAGACTCCGGCTTCTGCAGCGACTACAGCCGCCGGGCCTGAGGTTCGGGAAGCTGAGATCATCGAGATCACGGAGAAGGAGCCAGCGAAGGCGGATCTGCCGTGATGGGTGAGTGGAGTGAAACCGGCGACACAACGGAGGGGGACATTCCTGTCCCCCGGCTGGGCAGCTTGTGCTGGGTGAAACGGGATGTACCCGGAGCCTCTGTGGCCACCTTTTTCGAAGTTGCCGGGTGAGCTGCGACATTTGGTGACCTACTCCAGCGTGGCGAAGAAGTTGCCGTCACGGTCGCGGTGATACTTCACGCTGGGCCAGCCCTCGACGGGGTCCGGAAGGGTGAACTCCGCCGCCTCCCCGTGGAGCAGGATTTCCTCCAGCACGCCCTCGTCGAAGGCGAGATCGCCTCTCAGCGAGCGGCCCTGGATTTCAAAGCGGAACTCCAGGAGGAAGGAATCGCCCGCCTGCTCGATGGCTGCGGCCGCCTGCGGATACTGGAGCAGATCCAGCGTTTCGGCGATGCTGCTGCCCTTGCGGGGAATCTGGGATGAGGAAGGCATGGTCGCTTTAAGAAAGGATGATCGCGAGGGTCGCAACAGGGGCTTTTCTCAGGCAGCACGCCGGACTTGGGAAGGACTTTTGCGCCGGGAACGGACTTCATCTGCGGCCTCTGGAGGCCTGATTTATCAGTGATAAATAAATCGACAAATTCCTTATCGTCGATAAATCAGGCGGGTGGCCCGTCGAGAAAATGCCCCGAAGCTGGATCGAGCGAGCGTGGTTGCCGCGGCTCTGGAGCTCCTGAACGAGACCGGTCTGGATGAAATGACCACCCGCAAGCTGGCCGGGCGGCTGGGGGTCCAGCAACCCGCCCTCTACTGGCATTTCCCCAACAAGCGCGCCCTGCTGGATGCTCTGGCGGAGGAAATGCTTACCCGAGGCCATACCCGCTCCCGGCCGCGAGCGGGTGAGAACTGGCGATCGTTCCTGCTGGAAAACGCCCGCAGCTTTCGCAGGGCCTTGCTGGCCTACCGCGATGGGGCGCGCATCCATGCGGGAACCAGCCCTTCCGCGCCGCAGTTCGGAGACATCGAAGCCCAGTTGCAGTTGCTCTGCGGCGCC
>JAQGPE010000495.1 GCA_028293225.1 Akkermansiaceae bacterium
GATCCCCGGCCCGAAGCTCCCGGAAGAGCCACAAACCACCCTCACCCCGGAATTTCTCAGCAAAGAGAGCGCCGGCGCCCCTGCGAACAGGGACACCGGCGCTCCGATCGTCAGCCGGAGGGAAGGAGACGGCCGACAAGTCAGAAACCGACGTTCACCCCGGAGTCCTTCGAGTTGCGCGCACCGGCATTCGGCGTCGCTGCATACGGGAAGGTGTGGTTGAAGATCACGTCATTCGACGGCACGTTGTCACCTACGATGGTGATCGTACTGAAGCTCGGACCGCTGGCGATCGCCGTCAGCGCGATGTCCACCACGTCGTCACCGAAGCGGCGTCCGTTCGGCCAGCCGGCCGGAATCCCCTGGCCCGCGCCGTTGAGGATCGTGTCGCTGCCGATGAAGCTCAGGCGGCTGAAGCCCGTGTCGCCCTGCACCGTGGTGGCGCCGGTGGTGGTGTTCACGCGCACCACATCGGGGATGAAGATGCCGACCAGGTCCGCACGGCCGGTAGTCACGAAGCTGGTGCCGTAGACCGTGTTGAGCAGGGCGGCCAGCTCGGGAGTGCTCGCATACTTGCTGAACAGGGAGGCGTCCGAAACCGGCGTGGTGCGGTTGTAGGTGTCCTTGTCCACCGCGGCGACCAGCATCTCGTTGAACAGCGGATTGGCCAAGCGGTTCACCTGCACATACGGGCCGGAGGAGACGTCCTCACCGGTCGGGCGGCGCAGGGTGTTGCGCGGGCGGCTGACGGAAGCGTAAACGCCGACGCCGGTGCTGGCAGGCTGCAGCGCGCCGGTGTAGGCCACCGATGGCAGATCCGTGAGCGGGATGACGATGGAGTAGTGCATCACGTTGAAGCCCTTGAACCCATCCACGCCGCCGCCGGCTTGGCCGAGCGTGGTGCCGATCACCCGGCCTTCCAGCAGGTCGAAGATGCCCGCCGTATCGGCGAAGAAGGCGTCATCGCGCGGTCCGCAGAACACCGTCGTGCCGCCCGGCAGATCATAGGTGGTCTGGGCGGTGTAGGGGTCCAGCGTGGCGCGCGTCTGGGCGCCGGAGACCGCGCGGCCATTGGCATCGTTGTAAAGTGGCGTCACCTTGTTGCCCACGTTCGGCGGGGCGACCAGCAGCGCGCCCGGGCCATTCAGCACCGTCGCGGTGGCGCCCACGGTCTTCGTCACCGTGTAGTTCTGGGTGAAGTTCTGGCGGTTGTCGCCGACGGTCTGGATCGCTCCAACCTCCGTACCCAGGCCGTAGCGCAGGATCGTCTCGGTGTTCTTGTAGCCGCCGCCCTGGGCCGTCACGGAGGAGAACTTGAAGTCGTAGCGCTGCAGCTCCGCGCCCGTGTTCGGGTTCGCGATGTGGATGCTGTAAAGCGCGTCCGGAGAAAAAGCCTCATACATCACGCCATCGCCCGGTTCGCAGAAAGGGCGCACGTTGACCTCCACCACCAGCACCTTCTGGCCGGTGGCCGGACGGGTGCGGACGAAGGTGAAGACGTCCGTCAGGTTCGCCTGCGGGTCGAGCTTGATCAGCGGGGCATCGCTATGGCTGGAAGCCTGCACCGGGGCAGGCACGGCGGCGAGCAGGGCGGTCAGCGCGCAGGCGGCGCCGGCTGCCATTTTCAGACGCGGGAGAAAGGCGCTGGTGCGCGTGGAGGAGGTGTAAACTGGTGGTTTCATAGGAGTTTGGTCGGGAGGATTTGGATCAGGCCTGCGGGCTGCGGCGGCGGCGGGCCAGCAGCGGCAGGGCGGCGGCCAGCGTCAGCAGCGGGGCCGTGGTCTCAGGCACCGCGGAGAGCGTGGTGCCCGTGTAGCTGTCGCCATTGGCATCCAGCGCGGCGAAAGTCACCGTCAGCGGAGCCGTGGCGCTCTGATAGGTGAAGTTCCCCCGCGTCGAGCCGGGCGAAAACGTGTCCGTGGTCCCTGGGTCGAAGTCTTCCAGGAAGGTCACCAGGTTGATCGGATCGCCATCGGCAATGATGAAGAAGCCGTTCGGTGCGGTGGTGTTGGTCACCGAAACACCAGCGCCGGTCGGCAGGTCGATCGAGGCGATGTCGAAGTCCAGGCCGGTGTTGGTCACCGTGTAGGAATACGTGTAGAGGCTGGAGCCGGCGTCAAACTGGACATCGGCTACAATCACCACGGCTGCCTGGGCCGTGGTGCCCGCCATCAACATGGCCAGCGGTAGCAGCGCGGTGAGGACGCGCCGGTTTTTCAGGGAGTATTTATCTTTCATGAGTGGATCTTTTGAATCGCATCATGTGTAAGTCCGGAACCTGAAGCCGCCAGTTAGGCCGGAGACGAAATCCGCATGCCCCCATGCGCAAATCACCGAAACCGAGGACTCGAATCCCCTTGAGGGCCTTTCATCAGTCACTTATGCGCGCGTCCAATCGATTCAATCGTGCAAATAACGTGAAGCCGCGGCGGCACATCTCCGGATCGATCATCTCCATCACTATCTGCATTTTGCCCGATCTTGTTACGGAATCTTCACCTCGCGATCCGCTCTTGCGATTCCCATCCCATTGCCTAGCAGATCAGCCAATGCTTCCGCGCACTGTCCTCCTCCTCACCGCCTGCACCGTCCTGCCCCTCGCCGCCCAGGATCTGGACCGCGGGATTTCCGAGTCGCTCCCGGAAATGGTCATCACCGGCAAAGCGGAAAACGTGCTCGGTAAATCCGACAGCGCCTCAAAGGGCCAGGCCTCACGGGAGGAACTACTACGCCGCCCGTGGCTGCGCCGCGGCGAGCTGCTGGAAACCGTCCCCGGCCTGGTCGTCACCCAGCACTCCGGCGATGGCAAAGCCAACCAGTACTTCGTCCGCGGCTACAATCTCGACCACGGCACCGACTCCGCATCCAGCCCCGCCTTAATCAGCCCGTCCACGCCGCGCCGCAGCAGCGGCAGCATCGCCTTGACTGCCTCGTCCGGGACCGGCAGCTCCACCACCGGGAAAGCCTCCCCCCGCTTCGAGACCTTCCCGCCACTGTCCGCCCTAACCCGCCAGATCCAAATCATCGACAGCCCCTGCCATCCAACACCACTTGAAACCCGCCCGCCCCCTTTTGCCCTACTTCCTCCGCCCTTCCTTGCCACCGCCTCTCTGATGCCATAAGTCAGCATCGACCTCTCTCTCCGATGCCCCGCCGTCGCCTGCCGATCGTCCTGCTCTTCACCCACGCCGCCGCCCTCGCCGCCGGCGTGGCCCTCTTCGGCCCCGCCGGCCTCCTCGCCCGGCACGCCGCTGACGCCGCCGCCCATTCCCCGGCCAAACCCGCACCGCAGAACAAGAGCGGCCCGCGCGAGCCCGCCGCCACCACCTGGACCGCCGCGGAGATCCTCCACCAGATCGACCAGGCCCCGCGGGCGAAGATCGTCCCATCGTCCGAGCAGGAGCAAGCCTCAGCGCTGCAGGCCATGCGCGAAGAACTCGCGAAAAGCGGCGAAAGCGCCAGCACTGTCTTCGACCGCGAACTCGCCGAACACCTTCTCAACCCAGGGCTGAAGGGCACCCTGCCGGCCCGCCTCGGCGCCCTGGTGACCCTGATGGGCCAGGAGCAGGACGCCCTCTCCCTCGCCGGCTATTTCAGCAGGCTGAATCCGGAGGACTACTCCCTGCAATACTGCCTGGCGAAAGCCGTGGGCAGCGCCTTTGGCCGCGATGCCTCCTTCGCCCACATGCAGGAGCTGAAGAGCACCCTGCCGCCCGGTATCTGGAACAACAGCGCCACGCAAATCGTCAGGAGCTGGCCGAACGACCGGCGCGATGACCTGCTGAAATGGGCCCTGGCCGAAAACAATCCGTCCCTGCTGGGCATGGCCGGCGAGGGCATCAGCCGCGGCGAATGGCTGGCCGGCCTGCTGACCGACGAAGCGGTCCCGGCGGACTTCCGCGCCGCCATGAAGACCGACGCCCAGGTCCGCTCCCAGATCGCCGACTCGACGGCCGTACCGGTCGCCACCCGCCTGGAAAACGACCCCGGCAAGTCAACGCCACGCGAACTCTGCTGGCGGGACGTCGACGCCGTGTTCCGCGATCCGCGCGACTGGTCCTACCTCTTTCAGACCGGCCAGACCACCCCGGCGGAAATCCTCGCCGCCGTCTCTGCCGCCAGCCCGCGGTTCGCCGCCACCAACTCCGCCGACCTCCGCCAGGCGCTCTACGCCCGCCTGGTCGAGGCCGATCCCGCCCGCGCCCTGACCCTGCTGGATGACCTTTCCCCGGACCAGCGCAGCGCCGCCGTTCTCAATGCCACGATCGACGGCAACTTCGCCGCCAAGCCGGACCAGTTC
The DNA here is from genome assembly GCA_028293225.1 of Akkermansiaceae bacterium. Classification (GTDB taxonomy): domain Bacteria; phylum Verrucomicrobiota; class Verrucomicrobiia; order Verrucomicrobiales; family Akkermansiaceae; genus Haloferula. Next base: position 4,301 of record JAQGPE010000495.1, read on the forward strand.
CTGACCATGCTCAGCCAGATCCCCGACACCCCGGAGACCCGTGACCAGCGCCTGCTGGCCTGGCAGCAGCGCACCAGCCGCTACCTTTCAGCCTCGCCGGGCGACTACGCCCGCTGGATCGACAGCCTGCCGCCCGGCACCGACCGTGACATGGCCCTGTCCAGCGCCGCCGCCGAATTGCAGAAATACACCCCCGGCCCGGCCGCCGAACTGCGCCGCCGCATCGCCGATCCGGGCCTCCAACAGAAAAGCCTCATTCCCCACCGGTGAAACGCTCCCTTCTGAAAATCGCCACCCATGCTACGGCGCTTCTCGTAGGCGCCCTGCTCGCGCCCACCCTGGCCGGAGTCATGGCGATCATCATCCACCCCTCCACCGGCAGCACGGCGGCGACCGGCGCCGCCCCCCTCACCGGCCCTTCCTCCACGGCCGACGCCGCCCTCTCCACGCCGCGGACCAGCCGCTCCGAGGCCTTTCGCCAGGCCTGGCGCGAGCTGTCGCTGCGTCCCGCCACCCGGGATGCACGCCTCGACAACCAGCGGAAACTGCTGAAGCTCTGGGCTGGCTTCGACCTGGACGGCGCCCTGCGCGCCGCCGCGGAGGAAGGCGGCAGCCTGTGGTTCGAGGGAAACAACGTCGCCCAGTTGTTTGAAGTCTTCGCGGACGATTTCAGCCAGCACCCCGAGGAAGCCTGGCGGATCCTCGCCAGAAACGACTTCGGCCTGGACCAGTGCCAACTGCAGTGCCGCTGGCTCGAGCAGCTCCACGACCGCCCCGGGATCATCATTTCCCACCTGGGCGAAATGAACTCGTTTCAGCAGGCGGAGGCGATGTCGGTCATCCGTAACAGCAGCGCGAACCCCGCGGAAATCCGCACCGCGCTCATGAAATCCGGCATCGGCGAATCGCAGCTCGCCGACTTCCTCCTCAGTTCCCGATCGCTGACACCCGGCGACTCCATGGACTGGGCCGCCCAACCCGCCGGGCCGGAGCGCACCGCCGCCCGCGCCGACTGGGTCGCCCACCTCGCCACTCTGGACCCCGCGGCCTACGCCGCCGCCTGGGAAACCGTCCCGGCAGCCGATCGCGCCGAAGTCGCACGCCTGACCGTTAAAATGCTCCACGACTCCCCGCT
>JAQGPE010000502.1 GCA_028293225.1 Akkermansiaceae bacterium
ATGGGGTGGAGTCAGTATGTGATTTCATGAGAAGACTGGCAGAAGTAAGCGTGAAAGCGGGTCGCGCTAGGCTTGTTGCGACTGCGTCTCATTATTAGCACATCGTCAAAGAAAAAATCCTGACACATTTGAAAAAGCGTCGGGAAATTTCCCAGGGCCTGACGCCTAACAGACGCAAACACCCCCGGAAGGCAACGAAGCGCCAACCGGGGGTAAAAAATGCCGCATCAGACGGGCCGATCAGTGGCCGACCGTCACCGCCTTCGCTTGCTTGCGTTCGGCCTCGCGCCGCGACTTGGCGATGCGTTCGAAGACGCTTGTCGCCGCACCGACGCCGATCAGGAACAGCATGACGGCGTAGAAGGCCAGGACCGTGCCCTTCTTGTCCGCGGCAAAGCCGTAGTTGTGCAGGCCGACGCCGAGGAAATTCACATGCCACCAAGAGAAGCCGATGACGATGGCGCCGAAGAGGGCGGCAAGGTGCAGGCCCCACTCCTTGATGTAGCCGCCGACGCGGGCGTGCAGGATGGCAAGATTCCAGAGCACGATCATCAGTGCGCCGTTCTCCTTGGGATCCCAGCCCCAGAAGCGGCCCCAGGAGTCATTCGCCCAGATGCCGCCGAGGACGGTGCCGACCAGCGAGAGGAGCAACGTGAGGCAGACGCAGCCGTAAACGGCACGGGTCAGCGAGCGGCGGATCGAAGAGTCATCCCCCTCCAGGCCGAGTGCGCGCAGCAGCACGTAGACGATCGCCAGCAGCGCGGTCACGAGGCCGGAGGCGTAACCGAGCGTGATGGTGATTACGTGGATGGTCAGCCAGTAGTTCGAACGCAGGACCGCATTGAGCGGGCCCAGGTGATCGCGGCCTTCGCCGACTTCGAAGCGGCGCGCCAGCACGATCAGGAGGGCGCCGACGATCGGCGTGATGCCGAGCACGAAGCGTTTGCGGATCAGGGCTTCCACAATCAGCGCCAGGCCAACTATGGCCATGTCGATGAAAATGATGGTATCGTAGAGATTTCCGACCGGCGGACGACCCATGATCAGGGACCGCTTCATGATCGGAATGATCAGGCAGATGAGGCCTGCCAGGAGCAGTGAGACCGTTGCCCACATGCTGATCTTTCCGGCCAAAGTCCTTCCGGTAAAGAACATCACGCAGGCAGTCACGGTGGCCATGAGGAACCAGACCAGCGCGTAGATGAACCAGTTGGTGCTGAAGTAGTTCGCTTCCAAGGGCACCGACTTGTATTCGCCGCGTTCCTTGGCCCGGTCGACCGTGCGGGACTCAAAGGCGGTGAACTTGGCGCGGAAAGTGGCCTGATCGCCGGTCGAGCGGGTCAACTCTTCGAGAGCCTTGATGTCTTCAACACTCTTCTCCGGCTCGCGGGTGGTGCCTTCCAGCACGTTGTAGATCCTGTTGCCGACGCTGAGCCACTTCTCATCATCCTTGCCGGGAGGCGGGAAGATCAGCAGCGTGCCGATGCTTTTGTTGGCCGCGTCGATCATTAACTGGGCAATGGTCACCACCTGCTGCGACGGAGCCTTGCCCTGATCCTGGCTGGTTTGCAGATCAGCACGGATGCGGGGGGCGGCTTCCATGGCATCGCTCACATTCAGCATCCGGCCACCCGGAGCGCTGGGGATCAGTCCGTCGCGGACCGGCCCCATGTAGGAGGTCAGGAACTCGAACTCGGCGATGTTGAAATAGAGATTCAGGGTCTGCTGCTCCAGCGGCTTGAGGAGCTTCGGATCGCGCGCGGAGATCTGCTGGTACGACTGACCCAGTTGTTTGAGGCGCTCAAGTCCCGGAGCGAGATCGTTGTAGCTGTAGCGATCGCGCTTCGACTTCGCCTGGATGCCCACAGCAGTGACCACCTCCGAGTTATCCAGCAGGAAAGTCGGCAGCTGCCTGGCGAGTTCCGGGCGGAACAGGCAGTCCATCATCCAGCCCAGCGGCTTGATGCGGATCTTCTTGTCGCCCTTGCCGATGACTTCCATCGAGCGCGCGCCGTGCAGACTCAGCATCTTGAAGCCGGCAAAGGTGCCGATCGGCTTCACCCGGCCCTCGTCCTGCACCGGGAAAAGCGAGACCGCGGTGAGAGTCTCCTCATCCCAGGCGGTATACTCCGGAATCTTGACCGCATCGCCCTCCGGCTGGCTGTCGCGAATCGCGAGAGAAGAAATGGCGCTCACGGCCAGCAGGCCGAGGGCGAAGAGGATCCAGCGTCCAACCGTAGCTTTCATAGCGATGGATTTTTGGGGCTCGAGCGACGACCGAAGACGAAGCCGGCGAGTTTAAGAACAAAATGCAGGAAGAGTCCGAAGCCAGCGACGATAATGCTGTACTTCGGCCATTTATCGGAAGGATTTCTCACCACTTCGAAGCCGGACATGGCGACCTCTTTCGAAGACGGATCCGCGCCGGACATGGTGCGCTGGAAGAAGGTGTAGCCCGCATAGCGCATCGGCTCGTTCATTTCGATAAGCTTCTTCATTTCACGGCCATCCTCGATGCGAGTGATGTCGCTTTCGTAGGAGGCAGGCTTGTTCGTATTCGGGTAGTACTTCGTGCGCGCGTCATCCAGGCGGACCTGGAAAGGGATGGGCCAGATGCGCTTGTTCAGGCGCACGGCGTAGGCGGCGTCCTTTGAGCGAACTGTCAGCGGCTGGTAGGAGGCCACCGAGAGGATCGCCACTTGGCCCTTCACGCTGTCGTCCTTCGGGATGATCCGGGCGTAGATGCCGGGAGTGTCCAACTCCGACTCCGTGCCCGGCTTGCGGGCGGCGAAGAACCAGCCGTCGACCACCGGTTCGTTCCGCTCAGGCGCGGCGCTGGTCGCGGAGACAGGCACTCCGTTGCGGGTGAAGGCCTGCAGTTCGATGTCGAAAGGCAGCGAAGGCAGGTGGACCGTGCGGGTCTTCTGGCCTTCCAGATCGGTGTAGTTGCTATCGTCGATCAGGTGGACGAAGCCCTCGACCTTACCGTCCTTGATGGCGGAGATCTCGATCGTGGTATTGATGAAATCCTGGGCGAAGTCGGCTTGCTCGCCCTCCTTCAGCATCATGATGCCGCGCTTTTCTCCGATCTGGGTGATGCCGCCGGAGATCACCATGAAAATGATGCCGAAGTGGGCCAGCAGCACGCCGATGTTCTTCAGACCGGTCTTTTTTATCCGGATCACCCCGCCGAGGATCAGGTTCAGCACCAGCAGCGCGCAGACCCAGTAGCCGCCCGGCAGCGGTGGCAGATACTTGCCTGCCAGCGAGTCCGAAAGCGCCGCGGCGTCGGGCAGGACATACCACGCCTTGTAGTTGAAATACTTCAGCAGCGTCTGGTGCAGGCCATGGTCCACCTGCTCCAGGGTGGCGAGCCACGTCTCGATCATCAGGACGACCAGCAATGCGGTCGCCAGCCCCACGCTGGAGAAGAACAGGTAAATCCGGACGGGCAGGGATGCCTTGGGAGCAGAACTCATTTTGGACAAGGAATGGCTTACGGGAAATAGGGCGGGAATCGTTCAGCGGTAGCGCAGGCCGCGAATGAAGGTCTTCAGCGCCTCCTTCTGAGCCGCCACTTCCTCCTCCGGGCCGGTCATTTTCACGGTCACGATGCGGCCGCGGTCATTAGCGATCACGCCTGCCAGTGCCTGGCCGGTGCGTTTGTCCAGATTTATGCCGGGCTCGAAGTCGCCCTTGGCCTCGACCCATACCCCCTGAACGTTGAGGAGATTGAAGGGTTCCAGGGCATCGATCTGCTTTTCGTCGAGCGGATCGGCGCCGAACTGGTGCAGCCAGCGGTTGATGTTCACCGCCAGCCCGCCGCCGCTGGAAATGCCGACCGCCACTTCGCCGGTGGTACCGAAACGGTAGTTCAGCAGGCGGAATTCGCTGGAGGGCAGCGTCAGCCAGCCGTCCGGGACCATGCTGGCCAGGATCGGGCCGTTGCCAGGCTCCTGAAAGCGCTCGTTGCTGGTGGCATCGAGCTTCTGGCCGTCGTCCGCCTTGGTCGCGACGCGGGTCTCCTCCACCGTCACCTCAGGGGGCTTCCGGCAGGCGGGGACGAGCAGGGAAAGAGCGAGGCAGACGCTCAGGCCACGGAATTTCATCCCGCCGCAGATAGTGGTCCGGCCAGCGACGTGCAAGGGCATTCCGGGGACCCCGGGTGCGGCAAAAGAGCGCGCTTCCCCATGGGAAGGAGGGCCTTGGCGGGTGGGCGGAAACTTCATATGGGGGACATTCACGTCGCGGCGGGCTGAAAAATTCCAACTTTGCCGCAGGAAGACGCGAATCCTTGGATTCCCCTTTCCGCCTTTGGCTTCCCTCTTCTAGGTTCCCGGCGCAGTGAGCGACATCCATTATTTCAACCGTCACACCGGCCAGATGGAGACCGAGCAGGTCTATGGCGAGGGCTTCCTCCGCTTCAGCTACAGCAATCCGCTCGGTGCCCTGCCCCTGCATGCCATGGTGAAACGAGCCGCTTTTTCCCGCTGGTATGGCAAGCGAATGGACGATCCGGCCACCAAGGCGAAGGTCGCGCCGTTCATTGCGAAATACGGGCTCGATCCGCAGGAGTTCGCCGATGCCCCGGATAGCTATGCGACCTTCAATGAGTTCTTCTACCGCAAGCTGAAGCCTTCCGCGCGCCCGATCGCCGAGAGCAAGGCGGTCTTCCCCGCGGACGGCCGCCACCTGGGCTTCCAGACGGCCAGCGGAATCAAGGGGGTGTTTGTGAAGGGCCAGAAATTCGATCTCGGTCGCCTGCTGGCCGACGACTCGCTCGCTTCCAAATACGCCGACGGCTCACTGGTGCTTTCGCGCCTCTGCCCGGTCGACTATCACCGCTTCCACTTTCCGGCTGCCGGCACCCCTGGTGAGACGCGGCTGATCAATGGGCCGCTGTTCTCCGTGTCGCCGATCGCGCTGCGGCAGCGGCTTTCCTACCTGTGGGAAAACAAGCGCACGGTCACCAAGCTGGAGACGGAAGATCTCGGTACCGTGCTGTTGCTGGAGATCGGCGCCACCTGTGTGGGCTCGATCCTGCAGACCTTCCAGCCCGGGCGGAAGGTGAACAGGGGCGACGAAAAGGGCTACTTTGCCTTCGGCGGCTCCTCGACGATCACCATCTTCGAACCCGGCGCGGTGAAGCTGGCCGCCGACCTCACCGAGCACTCGGCGCAGCAGGTGGAACTTTATGCCCGCGTCGGCACCGCGATGGCGGACTAATTCGGATCCCTCGTGCTCCCGATCCATGCCTGCCAAGTGGCTGACACGTCCCGTGGCTGCTCTGGGAGTCTACAGCCGCAGGCTGCACTTCGTTGAATCAGCGGCTTTCGCCGGGAGCTTTTCGAGCAGCCACGGGACGTGTCAGCCACTTGGCAAGCATGGTCCACAGCGTGATCCCGAAGCTTCGATCAGAACGAAGCCTCCGCACGAAGCCAGTCTCCGTCCGGGATCGCATACGCCTCCGAAACGCTGCCCTTCCACTCGTAGACCCAGGCTTCGATCGCGTCGCCGTTTTCCAGCAATACCGTCGCTCTGACGCGACGGTATTCGCTGCCTTCGATCTCTCCGGCGGCCAAGCCTTCGAATTCATCGAGCACGGTCAGTTGCTCGTCCGTTGCCTCGAACACATCGCCGGTCACACGGCTCGCCTCGGAGTCGAGCACCAGGCCGGGATACCAGGAAATCCGGTAGAGCCGGCCTGCGACGGTTCCGCTGCCGTGAAACGTCGAGCCGTCCATGCGGAAGGCATTCGAGCCGCCTCTACGGAGCGTGCCGTAAACGAACACTGGCTGAGAATCCTGGTCCGCGCTCATACATGTGGAGGTATATCAGGCGCGGTAGCCGACCTCGTCGTCAAGGTAGAGTTTCAGGGTATCGAGGCCTTCTTCCATCTCGGCGGAGATCGGGATGACCTTCACCTTCGGGAAGCGCTGCTCGAAGTTCTTGAGGTTCTCCTCGGCGCCTTCGATGTCCATCTTGTTGGCAACCACGATCCATGGGAAGCGGCCGAGTTCGTCATCGTACTCGGTGATCTCACGGCGGAGGATTTCCAGGTCGGAGATCGGGTCGCGACCTTCGCTGCCGGCCATGTCCAACACGAACATCAGCACGCGGCAGCGGGTGATGTGGCGCAGGAACTCGTGACCGAGGCCGCGGTTGTCGTGGGCGCCTTCGATCAGGCCGGGGATGTCGGCCACGGTGCAGCGGCGGAAACCGCCGAACTCCACCACGCCAACCATTGGCTGGAGGGTGGTGAAAGGATAGGCGGCCACCTTCGGGTGGGCGTGGGAGATCTTGCCGAGAAGCGTCGATTTCCCGGCGTTCGGGAAGCCCACCAGGCCGGCGTCGGCGATGCGGCGCAACTCCAGGTAGTAGACGCCCTGCTCACCTTCGGTTCCCGGAGTGGACTCCGTGGGGGTGCGGTGGGTTGGCGTGGCGAAATTCGAGTTGCCCTTGCCGCCGATGCCGCCGTGGCAAAGCACGAACTCCTGGCCGTATTCGGTGAGGTCGGCGATGGGCTCCAGATCGATGCCCTCGTCGCCGCGCTCGAAAGCGACCGCTTCCTGGACGGTGGTGGCATTGCTCCGGTAGACCACCGTGCCCGGCGGAACCTTTGCGATGAAAGTCTTGCCGCCCTTGCCGGTCTTGCGGCCGCCCGCCCCGGCGACACCCGCTTTCGCGATCATCTTCGGGTCGTAGTGGAACTGGCGCAGGTTGTCGGTCGAGGGGTCGACGATCAGCACGACGTTGCCGCCATTGCCGCCGTCGCCGCCGTCAGGACCACCCCGGGGCACGAATTTTTCCCGGCGGAAGGAAACGCAGCCGTTTCCGCCGTCGCCGGCTTTCGCATAAACGCGGATGTGGTCGATGAACATCGGACGCGGAACTTCACGGGTCGGACCAGCGAGGTCAACGCGAAACGAGCATGTTCCGTGGAACGTTACTGCCGATCATCGCACGAATTCATCAAAAAAGAGCGCCTATCCACCCAACCGCTTTTCCGAGCTTTCATTCCGCCTTCGACGCCTCCAGCCGGAGGAAGCGGGCGGGCTTGCTGTCGATGGTCGCCGAATCCGTCACGACCACCGCTCCGGTGGCGGGGTCATCGCTGACGGTGACACCGTCCGCCGTGGTCCATGGGTCGTTGCCGACCTTGCTGGCGAGCGTCGTCCAGCCGGCTGCGTCCAGAGTATCCGAGGCGACGATCCGCACGGTGATTCCCGGGATCAGCAAGAGCCGGGTGAAGTGAAAACGGACGTGGCCGCTTTCGTCCTGGTCGGTGGTGTAGCCCGGATCGCCGAGCGAGTTGGTGGGATTGGTGCCGAGCAGGTATTCGATCAGGTTCGACTTCCCGTCGTGGTCGAAGTCGGCATCGGGGGCTGCATCAGGAGTGCC
>JAQGPE010000555.1 GCA_028293225.1 Akkermansiaceae bacterium
GACTGAGCCGAGCGCTCCGCCGGACTGGCCATAGATGACCGGGCCGTCCACGGCGGTGCCGTTGAAAGTACGGCCGGAGCCGTAATATCCCACGCCATAGTTGGCGCTGCCGTTGAGTTGCAGGTCGGTGCCCGAAGCGATCGTGTCGGCGGAGCGGGCGCGGAAGCTGTAGGCGGTGCTGGTGATCTGCTGGCGGGGCGCGATGGGGGCGTCAGAGGTGTTGATGGTATTGTCGCCATTATCCACCAGAATCTCGACGTAGCGCAGGATACCGGAGGTGGTGAAAACGGTGTCCAGCGGCGTGTTGGTCTTCGTTGGAGTCTCGGTCGCGCTGTTGTAGACGGCGTCGATGCCGTTGCCCAGAAGCACGCTGAATTCACCATTGGAAATGGTGACGGTATGCTGCTCCGACCAGAGCCGGTTGCCTCCGGTGGCGGCATCGAAGATGCGGAAGATCACCTTGCGGTTGACCGGCGTGCCGGTGCCGAGGCCCACGCCATTGCTGTCGGTGACCTTGCCTTGATAGTTGATGAACGGCGGCACGCTCTGGGCATGCAGCGAACCGATAACGAGCCCCAGAGAGGAGGTGAGCGCGGCAGTCGTCTTTTTCATGGAATCAGAATTTTCAGGTGGAGGACTTGAGAGGTTTTATTGGCTGAGCGTTCCGATCTCCGAAGCGCGGTTCAATTCGAAGGTTCCAGACAGAGTGATCGGTTCCTTGTGCAGGCCGGAAATGGTCTCCGTATAGATGCCGCCCAGGACGCTGCTGCCCCAGCCGCTGGTGGTGGTGGTGCTGCCCGGCGGAGGACTGGCGGTAAACGTGAAGGTGCAGACCCGGACGATGTCGTAGCTTTCGTCCCCGGCGCCGACCGGCTGCTGGCGGGCGTTCTTGTTGTCGTGATCCGGGTGATACTGGTGGACGAAAGGATTGGTCGGATCGTTGAAAGGCACGGCCACGGTGCACTTGAGCGTGCCGGGCACCTCGACGCTGCCGGCTCCGGCGATGACCCGGTCCAGTGGCATGTGAGCGGCGACCAGTCTCCGGGCGTCCGCTTTCGCATCCTGTTTCAGCAAGGCTTCACGGGTGCAGATGCCGTTGTCGTTCGGCAGGGCGGCCAATTGACCGATGAAGACCTGCGAGAGCAGATTGGCGCTGCCGTTTTCGGAGACGTGCAAAAGCGTCCGCAATGGAAAGGTGGTTGGAGTGGATGATCCCACCGAGCCCGCGACCTTGCTGTCGACGCCAGTAAGGGAAATATCCCCGACCCACAGACCGGTGAGCGATGCTTTCCTGGCGCGCGCCGGCAGGACCACGTCCATCAGATTTCCGCTGTCGGTGATCCGCAAAAACGAGGCATACAGCGCATCGGCATCGCCGCCCATGGCCGCACGATTGATTCCGAACTCCAACTCGACGGTGCTTTGCGGACCGATGGCCTGGCTGAAGGCGGCGGTGATCGGGGTTTCCGTCCAGACCAGCGTGGTTGGATTGAAAACGCGCCGGGTCAGAGGGACCGGGCCAGTGACGGCCGTCTGGCCGGCGGGCGAAGTCTCGCTGTTCACTCCCGAGACATTGACGGAAGCGACCGCATTGCTGCGGTTGTGGACGCGGACGGTAACCGTTGAGCCGGTGCGCCCGAAATCGAGGCCGTTGGTATTCGATACACTCAGCTCCAGGGGAGCGTAGAAATTCTCCACCACCTCCGCGGAAAACCAGTAGGCCTGGGTGCGGTCGAGCCTTTCGCTGGTCGTCGAAAAGACCTGGATGGGGTTGTTGGGCCCCAGTTCGCCACCGTTGTATTTGAAGATCTTGGCATTCGCAGCGATCGCCGCCGGGAAGGTGCTGAAATAACTCGCGATGGTGGGATAGTTCGCACCGGTTTTAAAGGTCGGGAAGCCCATCAGGTTCGCGCCGTTGCGGACCCACGAGACCGCCGGCGGGACCGGGGATTGCTTGATGGTGACCGAGTAGGTGTTGTCCGAGCCGCCCGCGGATTTCACCAGATACGCTGAGCCGCCGGTCAGTTGGGACAGGTTGCTTTCCAGCGGCAGTCCGCGCTTCCAGACGCTCCACTCCGGCGTTCCAGCGGAAGGCACGAGGGGGGACTCCGTGAACTGAACCTGGGTCGCATTGGGATTCCAGCGCCAGACCTGGGTCACGGAGGCGGGAAAGATGTTGTCCAGCGTGTCCTGCTTGGCGTCGCCGCTGAGGTAGATGGAACTCCAGCCGCCCCTGATACTATAGGTGGTGGACTGCCACTGGGCATGGGCGGTGGTGGCAAAGACCAGCGCGCAGACGGCGAGAAGAAGCGGGATCAATTTCATCGGACGCTGAGGCGGAAGAATTCCTTCTGGGAGGTCGCGGCGGGAACGGTGAAGGCCGGAAGGATGCCGACGTCCTTGGCGGTGTATGAGGTGAGATCGCCGACCGGCAACGCTGTGGAAAAAGGCACCTTGGTCCAGGTTTGCGCATCGGTGCTGTGCTCGATGCTGTAGGTCTTGCCGGTGATGGCGAAGAACTCGAACCGCACGCTGGACTCCAGCTTCTCCTTGATGTCCATGTGGAAGGTTTCGGTGGCATCGCCAGCGAAAGTTCCTGCGATGTATTCCTGCAGATTGCTGGTGCCGTCTTTGTCGAAATCGCCATCGCGATCGATCAGGCTGAGATCCCACTTGCCGTTGACATCCGGGGAGTAGCCGGCCTGGTAAAGCTGCCATTCTTCCCAGGTGTCCGGAAGACCGTCATGATCACGGTCTTCGCCGAGATTGAGGTCCAGGCGGGTTCTTTCTCCCCCTGCTCCCGCAGTGAGGGTTCCCGCGACCTCGATCGGATAGAAGAATGAGCCGTTCATCTCCACGACCAGGCTGAACAGGCCTTGGGCGGCAATCGCCTTGTCGGAGTAGAAATCGGTGCCACTGCGATTCTGGTCGATCCGGATGACCATCTCATAGTTCTGGTCATTGCTGGGCTCCGCGCCGATCGCAGTCCGTCCGATTTCCACCCCGCCTTTGAGTAGAATCAGGGTGGCGCCCTCCGCTCTGACCGTCTGGCCGACCTGGTCGCGCACCATCCCGAACAAGGTGTAGTAAGGCGCGGGAGGAAAAGCGCGCGCCGGCGAGGCAACGAGACAAAAGACGATCGGGATAATCGGGAAAGCTTTCATGAAGCGTCGCAGGAGGGTGTTGGGAGAACGCTGAGGGGCCAACATCAGGGAGGAGTTGCCCGCGGATTCTGATCCGCCTTCACAGTGGTGTCCGCAGCAATGCGGAAAACTGACCCAAGTCCGATAGATCGCTGGAATGCCATCAACAAGACAAATTCAAGAGAATCTAACCGAATGACTGTCATCTCCATCAAAATAGCGAATTCGGCGTAGTCTGCTAAAAATCAGCCCACAATGTCCGCAGCGTGATTCATCTGTCACCCATTTCGTCCGAATCCATGACTCCCGGAATGTTATTGTAATATTCCGCTCTCTCCTCAATCTTCCGGCTGAACTCCTTCGACGGTTGAAGGAATGCGGGATTCTTTCCTGTTCACCGATGTGAAAGCCCTCCTTCCTCTCGCAGCGCTGTGGTTGATCGCCGGCGCTTCATCAGCGGCCACGATCGTCCCGGTCGATTCGACCGATCATTCGAGTGGTTTAAGCACGCCGATCCGGAATGAGCCGCGAACCTTGCAGATGGTTTTCTCGGCGTCGCTTCTCAGCGGGATTCCCACCGGCAGCGAAATCAGCGGGCTTGGTTTCCGTCTGTTTGGAGGCACCTCTTTTGCCTGGCCGCTCGAAGCCGCGTCGTGGGTGCAATACGACATTCAATTGAGCAGCTCGCGCAACGCGCCCGGGTCGCTGAGCCCGGTATTCGACGAGAATATCGGAGCGGATGCGGTCATGGTCAGAAGCGGCGCACTGGAAATGGTCACCGGCAATTTTCCGGCGGGAGGCTCGCCAAACGCGTTCGGGGCCGCGATTTCATTTTCGACTCCTTTTATTTACAAAGGCACCGATCTGCTGATCACCATCCGTCACAGCGGCAATGGAACGAGCGGGGATACGCCGCTGGAGTCAACCTCCACCGCGGGCGCCTATCAGCTTCTCACTGGCAGCGGCTACGACGCCGAGACTGGGACTGAGAATGAGATGCTGGTCACTCAGTTGATCTACACCGTTCCCGAAAGTTCCACGCTGGGCATCGTCACCGTGGGAGCCTGCCTGATGCTGTTTCGTCGGTCGCCTCGCCAGTTCGCTGCATGAGCAGCTTGAACCGCAGCACGCGACGCCGATGATGGCCAAGGTGGTGATCCCACCGTGACCTTTTGCTTCCACAGGCGGCTGAGACGGTTCTGAGGTCCGCGGTCGTGGCTCAGACAGAGACAGAGGCAGAGGTCGGCCATTTCCAGTTCCGGATCTCCGGCAGGTCCTGACCGTTTTTGTCGATATACTCCTTGTGACGTACTAGATTGGCCTTCATCGCCTCCTTCAGTTGCTGGCCCGGCCCGGCGGTATGGGGCAGGCGGTCGATGGTGTCCATGACGAGATGGAACCGGTCCATGTCGTTGAGCACGGTCATGTCGAAAGGCGTGGTGATGGTGCCCTCCTCCTTGTAGCCGCGCACGTGGATGTTGCGGTGGTTGGTGCGCCGGTAGGTCAGCTTGTGAATCAGCCAGGGGTAGGCGTGGAAGGCGAAGATGACCGGTCTGTCGATGGTGAAGAGGTCGTCGAAGGCCGCGTCGCTCAGGCCATGCGGGTGTTCCGATTTCGGCTGGAGCTTGGCGAGGTCCACCACATTGACGACGCGGATCTTCAGGTCTGGCAGATGAGCCCGCAGGATCGAGACCGCGGCGAGAGTTTCCAATGTGGGGACATCGCCACAGCAGCCCATGACAACATCTGGCGGCGCGCCGTCGTCGTTGCCGGCCCATGACCAGGAGCTGATGCCCGCAGTGCAATGCTTCTCCGCGGCGTCCATGCTCAGCCACTGCGGAGCGGGGTGTTTCCCGGCGATGACCACATTGACGTAGTGGCGGCTGCGCAAGCAGTGGTCCATGACCGAGAGCAGGCAGTTGGCGTCCGGCGGCAGATAGACACGCACGACCTCGGCTTTCTTGTTCATCACGTGATCGATGAAGCCGGGGTCCTGGTGGGTGAAACCATTGTGGTCCTGGCGCCAGACGTGTGAGGCGAGCAGGTAGTTCAGAGAGGCGATCTTACTGCTCCACGGGAGGTGGGCGGTAACCTTC
>JAQGPE010000590.1 GCA_028293225.1 Akkermansiaceae bacterium
TATTGTCCCCGATTTTTCGAAAACAGCACGAGAATTACCATTCCTTTACAAAATCCCCCTACTGGCGTTCTAAACACGATTCATCGTTCAACGAAAAAGCCGCAGACCGGAAGATATCCGGCCTGCGGCTGGGAGGACGATTTACGGAAACGCGTCAGTTCTGACTGCCGCTCACGCGGACGAACCGGCGGCCGGTCCCCGTGGAAATCGCGACCTCCTTGCGGGTGCATCCGGTGGGAAGGCCGGTCTGGTCGGCGGCATTGACCGGTGTCGCGTCCGTCACGGCGGTCCAGGAATCCGCCGCCAGGGTTGCGCTCTGCTGCACCTCATAGGCCGGACCGGAGTCCCGCTGGTTCCAGCGCAGCGTCAGGACGCCGGCCGCCTGGGTCATTTGTACGGCGGATCCCGTAGCGGTCTGGGGATCGGTGGCAAAGACGTACTCATTGAAGTTCGTCAGGCCGTCATGATCCGGATCGTCATTGCGGCCTTTCAGGGCCGCGTAGGCGGGATTCGTGATCGTCGCATCCGCCCATGCTTCGAAGGTCAGGCCGCCGGGACCGCCGGGCGAGCTCGTGACCAGCAGCTTACCGGTGCCGGTGATCAGCGGAGTCCGGAAAGCTTCCGGCACCGTGGTATTATCGGATGCCCCGTAGGTCCCTGCGATGACCTGGGTGCCGCCCAGGAAGAGGGCTTTCACCGTATCAACCAGGGTGTGGTTCAAGTTGAGCACCGCTCCCGTTTCGACCCGGATCGTGCGGGCGTCGTCATTTGGGTTCGGCGCGGCGAGAGAGAGCCGGCCCTGTCCGACAACGGTATCCCCTGCGTAGGCCGGGCTGTTCAGCGTGATCTGATTTCCGCCGGTCGTCGTGACGCCGCCGGCTCCGCCGAAATTGCCGGTGATGACAATCGCCCCGCCGCCGGAGTCGAGAGTGGCCGTGCCCAGAGTGGCAACCGATCCCGTCCACGTGCCGGTGCCATTGCCCTGGTTGTGCATGCGGCCGCCGTCCTCGATGGTCACCGGAGTCGGGATGGTCAGAATGCCGTAGGTCCCGGCCCGGGCGCCGCTCTTGACAGTCAGCGTGCCGGTGGTTCCACCAAAGGCGCTCGCCTGGTTCTCCGCCCAGACGCTCCCCGCCGCGATGACGATCTGGATCGGCGTCGCCGAGCCGTCGCCGCGGAAGGCCATGTCGTTGCCGCCGATCTTGGTCAGCGTAAAGCCGTTACCGGTCAATACGCCGCCGGCGCCGATGTCGTAGCGGCCGCCGTCATTTCCGACGGTGGTGTTCGACGTGAGGATGAGATCGCGGATCCCGCCGTTCGCGAATCGGGAGGCGCCGCTGTTGACGATGATTCCGGCGCCGTTCGGCCCCGTGCCTCCCACCGTATAAGTATAGATCGCTCCAGGCTGAGAGCCGTTGAGATCGATCTGAGCGCCGTTCGCGATGGTGATGCCCGAGCTGTTGCCGAAGGCCTTGTCGCCTGCCGCGATGATACGGCCCGCGTTGACTGCGACCGGCCCGGTGAAAGAGCTCAGGTCACCTCCCAGTGAGACGTCGCCATTGCCGGTCTTGGTGATCCCGCCAGCTCCGCCGATGCCGCTGGCGAAACCATTGACGATGTAATTGTTCGTCCCGGTGTTGGTGAACTTCACATTGCTCGGCTGGACTCCCAGGTAGATGTCGACCGTGGTGGTTCCTGGGACCGTTGGATCCGGAAAGGTCACATTGTCGAGAGTCTGGAATTTCTGCGCGCTCGAGGGCGGACTGGTGACAAAGTTCGCCGTGGCGTTCGTGTCCCAATAGGTATCCGTGGCGCCGCTCCAGATCAGCTCCCTTGGCACATAGGTCGGGGCTCCGACCTGGATGCTCCCCGGCCCGGCGAAATGGACATCGTCGACGTTCGCCGCACCGGAGCTTGAAGAACCCCACACGCCGCTGGTGTGGACCGTCGTGCCGATGGTCAGAGAGGCGACCCGGTCCCGCAACTGATGCTCCAGATCAAGCACGCCGCCGGCCTTGATGGTGACAGCCGCCCCGTCAGCCAGGCAATCGGACGCGAGCACCAACTGCCCCCCCGAGACCACCGTCGGCCCATTGTAGGTGTTGAAGGCATCGAGGTAGAGAGCCCCTTCCCCCAGCTTTTCCAATCCCCCGTCCGGAGTGCCCGTCGAAGGCCCGGCGTGGTGGAGGACCTGCGGAATGGTCACGTAGTTCCCGTCGGTATCGAATTTCAGTCCTCCACCGATCTCGACATAGGCGCCCGCGAAGAAATTCGCATTGTTCCCATCTGCGACGGCTTTGATCCTACCCGAGCAACGCACCACATTGTGGGTGGCATCCGCGGTGGTGCTGCTCGACCCGATCAGGATCGAACCGGTCTCGATGGTTCCGCCGTCGAGATTGACGATGCCGAACTGGGGATTGGCGAGGTTGTTGCCGCCCAGCTTGATCGTCTTGGCCCGGAAAATCGCCGTGCCCGACAGAGTGAGGGTGCCGGCGGGGAAGAGTGGGATGTCCCCGCTGCCGTTGTTCCACTGCGCCAGAGCGATCGTCGCCTGGGGAGCGCTGAAAACGGCGCTGTCGGTGAGGTCGATACTGTTGTTCCGCGTCCCGTCGTTTCCGACCAGGATCGTGGTCACCGTATTCGCGGTGAAGTTACTGTTGTTGGCCAGCGCCACGTGCCCGACGCCGGCCGGGTCACCGCCGCCGATGGTGATCTGGCTGCCTGAGTTGTAGTTGAAAGCGGCCGAGTCAGCGAGATTCAGTGCGTGCACTCCGCCGGAACTGCCGATGACCACGCCCGCCGCGCCGGTGTAGTTGATCGCCGAAGTGCCGCTTTGATTGATCGAGATGCCCTGGCCGTTGCCGAAATTCAGCGCCGTGGCGATGTTCAGCGTGCCGCCGCTGAGGGTATAAGACGGACTTTTCGACGCGCCGTATCCCGGGTGCCCGAGAAAAAGCGTGCCGACGGAAAGCGTGCCTCCGGTTTGATTGAAGAGCGGCTTGTTGTTGGCAAGGTTCGACGCGCCGATATCCAGGGTCGTCACAGAAAACGTATCGCCCGGCAGGAAATTCACCGTGCTGCCACCGGGATTGTCGCCGCTGTTATCGATCTTCGCGATGTCTGCGGCGACGGGCACTGTCCCCGTGTCCCAGTTGAGCCCGGCGTTGTAGTTTCCGACCGTTCCGGGCTTCCAGTTCACCGTGGCGCCATGAGCACCAGTGCCGGAGCAGATCATCAGGGTCGCCGCGAGAGCGTATGCGGCGCCTGGGGTGGGAGAGGTCTGGATACGATTCTTCCGAATTTCTCGAGCAGGTTTCATTTCTATCTTGGGTTGGATCTTGGGGATCTGAGGAAAACCTAAGTTGTCATACACCTTT
>JAQGPE010000601.1 GCA_028293225.1 Akkermansiaceae bacterium
CCTTCCGCCTGCCGCTGGGCCTGCTGGTCGGGGTCCTGATGGCGATTCTCGGGATCATCCCCTACATCGGCAATCTGCTGGTGCTGATCCCCGCCTGTGTCCTGGCCTATTTCCACTTCAGCATCCCGGGCAACCAGTGGCTGCTCGGCACCAGCCCGTGGGCCTATGTCGGCGGCGTGGTGGCGATCTTCATCATCGTGCAGCAGATCAACTCGCTGGTCACCGCGCCGAAAATCGTGGGCGACTCGGTGGGGCTGCACCCGATGACGGTCATTTTCTCGATGCTGTTCTGGTCGCTGATTCTGGGCGGCTTCGTCGGCGCCCTGCTCGCCGTGCCGCTCACGGCGGCGGTGAAGGTGCTTTTCCGCCGCTACATCTGGGAGCGGAGCATGAAGGACGAGCCGGGCTCTTCCCAGGATGGCCCGGAGGAATGGGAGCCGTCGCGGGCAGACTTCTAGCCTGCCGAGGCCCGGGCTTGCGGTCCACCCGAGTTCATGGCGATATCCGCATCCATGAATCGCGGGATCGTTCTGCTGCTTCTTTCTTCTGCCCTTCCGGCCGCGGCCGCCAAGGTTTTGCCGCTGTTGACGACTCCCACCCCGGATCAAAAGCTCTACTCGGCGACCGCGGCGACGACGCTGACGCTGTCACAGCGCTTCGGCACGGAAGCTGTCGATGATCAGGCAGTCCGCTTCACCGCCCAGTTTCCCAGCGGGACCAAGACGATCGACATGGCGATGTTCACCAATCGCACTCCGGTCACCCGTGCGAATTTCCTGAAATACGTGGCGGACGGCGATTTCGTGAATTCCTTCATTCACCGCAGTGTCCCGGGCTTCGTGATCCAAGGCGGAGGCTATAAAATCTCGGGCAGCAATATCCTCGCAGTACCGACCGATCCGCCGATCGTGAATGAATTCGGGGTGTCGAACACCTATGGCACGGTCTCAATGGCAAAAGTGGGAGGCAATCCCAACAGTGCCACCAGCCAGTGGTTCATCAGTCTGGGCGACAATTCGGCGATTCTAGATCCTCAGAACGGCGGCTTCACCGTCTTCGCCCGGGTGACCAAATCCACCTTGCCCAACGCTGCCCTATTCGGGGATCCAGCCAGTTTCCCGGTCCTCAATGCCGGGGGAGCCTTCACTGAACTCCCGGTCAATAAAGCGACCTACTCAGGCAACGGCACCATCCTGTTTTCGGATCTCATTCTTTTCCAACAGGTCGGTCTGACCCCTCTCAGCGCCGCGGACGCCGGCGACAGCACGACCCTCACTTACAGCATTGCAGCGAACAGCAATCCTGCCGCGGCCTCGGTTTCCATCCAAAACGGAGTCCTCACGATCACCCCGCCCCCCATCGCTGCCGGTCCCACCACACTGACAGTCCGTGCCACCGACAGCGCGGGCAACAATGTCGATGACACCTTCGTGGTGAATGTCGTCGACCTTTTCGCCAACTGGCGGGCGCAACAATTCACCCCGGCCGAGCTGGCAGACGACTCGGTGAGCGGCCCGGAAGCGGATCCGGACAAGGACGGCATTTCCAATCTGGAACTCTTCGTCCACGGACTGCCGCGCGGCCCCGTAGCGTCCAATCCCGTGACCGTCGCCGATGTCACGGTCTCCGGAGCCCGCCGGCCGAATTTCACCTTTCCGATCCGCCACTCCATGGAGGGAGTCACCTACACGATGGAGAAATCCACGGATCTGAGAGACTGGACTTCCGTCCCATTCACGACGGTTTCAAAAATCACCGGAGCCAGTCTGGATACCCTCACCATCCAGCCCGCTGATCCCGTTGCGGCTTTCCCGACCTTTTATCGGGTTCGCTTTACGCTCCAGTAGGTTTCCTGCTGGTTCCGTGGGGATTCCTCCCCGGGACGCCGGTTCCCCTTGACCCGCGCGCGCCCCTGCCCCGACTCTCTCCCGCCGGTCCCGGATGGTTTTCAATACCTACACCTTTCTCATTTTCTTCCTGCCGCTCACCCTGGCAGGATTTCTCTTCCTGTGCGGGCGCAAGCAGCCCCGGGCCTCCTTTGGCTGGCTGGTGTTCATGTCGCTGGTCTACTATGGCTGGTGGGACTGGCACTACCTGGGCCTGGTCATCCCGCTCTGCACGGCGAACTATTTCCTGGGGAAATACCTGTCGCGACACCAGGGACTGCCGCGGGGAAAAGCGGTGCTGACCGCCGGGGTCACCGGCAACCTGCTCTGCCTGGGGTATTTCAAGTACAGCGGCTTCCTCGGCCACGTCATCCAGGCCGCTTCCGGCCACGACATGGGCTGGGGCTACGTCATCCTGCCGCTGGGGATTTCCTTCTTCACCTTCCAGAAGATCGCCTACCTGGTCGACTCCTACCGGGGCAAGACGAAGGACTACAAGGTCCTCGATTTCCTGCTCTTCGTCTTCTTCTTTCCGCAGCTCATCGCCGGCCCCATCGTCCATCACAATGAGATGATGCCCCAGTTCGCCTCCGGCAGCTGGAACCGCAAGCGCTGGCTGAATCTGGCCGTCGGCGCGACCATCCTGCTCATCGGCCTCTTCAAGAAAGTCGTCATCGCGGACAATATCAGCCCGATCGCGAACAAGTTCTTCGACCTCGCCGCCTCCGGCCAGCGGCCGCTCACCATCGGCGAAGCCTGGTGCGCTGTCCTGGCCTACACCGCGCAAACCTACTTCGACTTCTCCGGCTACACCGACATGGCGATCGGCGCCGCCCGCCTGT
>JAQGPE010000627.1 GCA_028293225.1 Akkermansiaceae bacterium
CAAGCTGTCATTTGTGACGAGCGTTTAAAGCGCTCTCCGGGTGTTTCCGGAGAAGAAATCCTCCCACGATCATGAACACAACCCTCAGGGGCCTGTTCGGAAAGATGGCTTTTCTGGTCCTCGCCGGGACGCTGGCTTTCGTCGTCTCATCTTCCGCCGAATCCCTGGAAAGAAGCGTTCTGGGTTCCGGCGGCCGGGTGGCGCAGGCCGGGAGCGTGACGCTTTCCTATACCGTCGGGGAGGCTTTCGCCGGGACCGGTGGAAGTGGGCTGATCGCGGTCAGTCCGGGCTACCAGCAACCGTCCGGCTACGATTTCTGGAGCCAATCCCATGGACTGACCACAGGACCGCTGGCGGACCCCGATCACGATGGACTGCCCAATCTGCTGGAATACGCGCTGGGCACCGATCCGCTCGATCCCTCGAGCCGGGGTCATGTGCAGATCAGCATCGGGGTGGACGGTAAATTGTACGTCACCGCCGCCAAGAATCCGGCGGCAAGCGGCCTGACCTGGGGCGCGGAGGGCAGCAAGGATCTGGTGGTCTGGACGAGTTCTTCGGTCAATATCGCGCTGAACAGCGCCACGATTTTCACGGCGCTCTTCAACGGGGATGCGCCGGCATTTCTACGGCTCCGCATCGGTCTGTCGGGCTCCAGTTGAGGCCCGCTCGCATTTTCTCTCCTCCCCTGTATATGAAAATTCCGTTTCTCTCCCGCTGCTCCCCGGCCGGACTGGCGCTCATGTTAATGAGCCTGCTGTCTTCCTCTGAGGCGGCGAGCCCGCAGTTGATCAACTTCCAGGGCATTGCGCGGCGGGCCGACGGTTCGCCGATCGCGAGCGCCACGGTCAAGCTCCGCCTGAGCATCCGCCAGGGCACTGCCTCCGGCGCGGTGATCTACCAGGAGACCGATTCGCTGACGACCAGTCCGGGCGGTCAGTTCGCTATTCAGATCGGCGCCGGCAGTGTTGTCGTGGGCAGTTTGCAGCTCATCGCCTGGCAGACCGGGGCGTACTTTCTCCAGACTGAAATCGACCCGGCGGGAGGTTCCTCCTATGTGGACATGGGAACCCAGCAGATGGTTTCCGTTCCCTACGCTCTGCAATCGCATCTCTCCGATCTGACCACCGCGGTGACGGGCACTTCGAACCGGGTCGCGATATTTGGAGCTGGTGGCAATACCCTCACCGATTCCAACATTTATTATAGCGGAGGATTCATCGGAATCGGTGACTCCAGCCCGAGCTATGTTCTGGACGTCAGCGGCAGTGTGCGGGGGCTTACCATCCGGTCTCAGGGAAATGTCGTTGCGATCAATGACGTCTCGGGCGACACCGGAACCTTTGCCTCGGCGGCGACGGTGGGCGGCTTTGGATTGATCCACGGCACCGACGGAACCCAACAACGGATCTACACCCGGGAGGCCGGTTTCTCCGTGACCGGCCTGGGTCCAGGTTCCACCCTGGATTCCACTATTGGATTTTCCGGTTTCGCCAACCCTCCAAAGGTGATGGTGGGAAATCTCACCACCGGAACCGGTGATTTTGCCAAGGTCATGATGACCCTTTTCGACTCCACGGCAGGCGGCTGCAAGGTCCGCTTCTACAATCCGGGGAGCAGCAGCATCACGCTCACCGGCACCTGGCAGATCATCTGCATCGGCAACTGACGGCGGGCGGTGCTCAACGGCTCAGCTCGCGCGCCTCATGCTCCAAAGGTGCGTCGTGGTAGCCGCGGGTCAGGCACTGCAGCAGATACTCGCTCATGAAGGGAGCGATTCCGCCCAGGCGCTGGTATTGCTGCACGTGGACGATTTCATGCCGGAGAACGAACTCGTGTCCGGGCAGGATGTAGATGCCGCGCCCCAGCGTCATGCCGGCGGGAAGGACCACGGGGAAACCCCACTTGCGCGCCGCATCGAAAACGAACCGCGGGGCGGGGGACGGGATCGGGCTGACCGCCAGGTAGCGGATTTCCTCCGGATGGGCAATGCCGAGACCGGCGGCGAAGGGCAGCAGTTCCGCGGGCAGCGGCTGGCCCTCGGCGAGGATGCGTTTCTCCTGGGTGGCGGCCCAACGCGAGACGGCCGGGACCAGCCCCGTCGCCAAGGTCAGCGCAAGCCCGAGAGGAAAGATCACGCGAATTGCTCAGCCAGGACGGCCTTGCTGTAGTCCCGGTTCATCCGCGCGATGTGGTCGACGCTGATTTCCTTCGGGCAGGCGGCTTCGCACTCGTACTGGTTGGTGCAGTTGCCGAAGCCTTCGGAGTCCATCTGCCTGACCATGGCCAGCACGCGCTTGTCGCGCTCCGGCTGGCCCTGTGGCAGGTGGCCGAGGTGGGAAATTTTGGCGGAGACGAACAGCATGGCGCTGGCGTTCTTGCAGGCGGCCACGCAGGCGCCGCAACCGATGCAGGCGGCGGCGTCGAAGGCGGTGTCGGCATCGGCTTTCGCGATCGGCACCGAGTTCGCATCCACGGCGGAGCCGGTGCGGATGTCGATGTAGCCGCCGGACGCGATGATGCGGTCCATGGCGGAGCGGTCGACGATAAGATCCTTGATGACCGGGAAGGCGTGGGCGCGGAAGGGCTCGATCCAGATGGTGTCGCCATCGCGGTACTTGCGCATGTGGACCTGGCAGGTGGTGATGCCGCGTTCCTTGCCGTGCGGGATGCCATTGATGGTCAGCGAGCACATGCCGCAGATGCCCTCGCGGCAGTCGTGGTCGAAGTGGATCGGTTCGCCGCCGTCCTGGATGATCTTCTCGTTCACGATGTCGAGCATCTCCAGGAACGAAGCGTCTTCCGGGATATTCGAGGCGGGGTAGGTTTCGATGCGGCCGTTATCGTTCGGACCGTTTTGGCGCCAGACCTTCAGCGTGAGGTTCATGATCGGGGAAAATTCCTGCCCGCTGGAATCCCTGCGGGCGACGGGTCAAAAAGTAGGCCTCCAGACCTCGGGTGCTAGCCGAAAAAGCCATTTTCTTCCGGGAGAAGGCGGGGAATTTCACCCCAAATGGCATGAAGCCCTATCCAACAGCGGTTTTCACGTGCTTGAGCAGCCCGCGGGCCGCGTCTTCGACCAGATCCGCGACCTCCTCGAAACCTCTCTGGCCTCCATAATAGGGATCCGGGACCCGCGGAACATCGTGCGTTTCGCAGAATTCGACCAGCAGGCGGATCTTGTCGCGGTGCGTCGCGGCCGGATCGAGGGCGCGGACATCGCGCAGATTCTCCTCATCGGCGACCAGGATCAGGTCGAAATCCTCCAGGTCCGCGGTCGTGACCTGGCGGGCCCGGCCGGCGATCGTGTAGCCGCGATCTCTCAGCGTGGCGGCCATGCGGGAGTCCGGGCCCTTGCCGCGGTGGTAGCCGATGGTCCCGGCGGAATCGATTTCGAGCCGGGGCGAGAGGCCGGCGCTTTCGACCAGGTGGCGGAAGATGATTTCGGCGGCGGGCGAGCGGCAAATGTTGCCCATGCAGACGAAAAGAACGCGAAATGGCCGGGAGGCGGGCATGCCGGACCATGCAGAGGGAGCTTGAGCGCCGACAACTCTTATTGAGTACGTGACAAAGCGGCCGGGTTTTCCGCAACTTCCGTGCAAATCGCGTGTTTTCCCACACGATCCACTTGTCATGAAAAACACCACCACGATCGGAATCGCCGCCCTTTTGGTCGGAGGAGTAGGCGGCTACTTCACCGGAAAGTCCGGGGGCAACAATGCGTTGTCTTCCGATATGCCGAACGATGCCCTGCACGACACCAAGAAGGTGCGTCCGGACAGCGCGGGCGGCAGTTCGACCGCCAACGCCGCTGCCCGGGATAAGAAGGTTCGCTCGGTGGGCGATATTTTCGCGACCCCCGGCCAGTCCGCCCGTATCCAGGCGCTGGTGGAACTCTACGCCGGCATGGATGCCAATCAGCTCCAGGCCGAGGCCGACAAGCTGCGCCTGCTGCCGCAGAACCAGCGCATGATGGCTTCGATCCTCCTCTTCGGCCGCTGGGGCGAGGTCGATCCGACCGGAGCTCTGGAAGAGACCAAGAAAATGGGCCAGGCCGGCATGTTCGTGAAGGGCACCGTGCTCCAGAGCTGGGCCAGTGTCGATCCGGTCAACGCCGCCAAGTATTTCTCTGAAAATCCCCGCGAATTCAGCCGCATGGGCGGACCGGGCGGCGGCGACAATGGCGCTTCGACGATCGCCTCCGAGTGGGCCAAGCTGGATCCTGAGGCTGCCTTGAGTTGGGCCAATACCCTCAGCAACGCTGCTGACAAGGGCAACGCACTGTCCTCCGTCGTTCGTGAGATCGCCACCAAGGATCCGACCAAGGCTGCGGAAATCGCCTCCGGTCTGACCGGTGAGGACCAGACCCGCGCCTACGAATCGATCGCCCAGCAGTGGGGTTCCAGCGATTTCTCGGCCGCGAAGGCCTGGATCAACAGTCTCCCTGCCGACGCCCGCAACCAGGCGATGGCGTCCGCTTTGCAAAGCTACGCCGCGACCGATCCGGTCAAGGCTTCCCAGGAAGTCGCGTCCCTGACGGGCGACAGCAAGACCCAGGCGATCGAAAACGTCGCCCAGGCCTGGGCCCGGACCGATCCGGCCAAGGCGGCCGCGTGGGTCGCCGAGCAGGGCGCCGGCACCGGTGCCATGGGTGAGGTGATGAGAAGCTGGGCGACCCAGGACAGCTCGGCAGCGCTGACATTCATCCAGGCGCAACCCCAGGGCGAACTGCGCGACCAGGCGGTCGGCTCCTACGTGTGGGCCAACAATACCGGCGATCCGAAGGCTTCGGTGGCGCTTGCGGAATCCATCACCAATGAACAGAGCCGCGACCGGGCCATCATGGCCTCGGCCGGCCGCTGGATGCAGGAAGATGAGGCCGCGGCAAAGACCTACATTCAGAATTCCAACTTGAACGACCGAGCCAAGGAAATGCTCCTTTCCGGCCGTCAATGGGGCGGCGGCGGACGCGGCGGATTTGGCGGTGGCAGGGGCCGCTGATTTTTCATCTCTTCGGATTCATTGACAAGGCTGCAACCGGCGTGAAACGTCGGGGCAGCCTTGTTTCGTTTTCATGTGGACGCCTGAAGACACTTACGCGATCGCCCGAATCGACCTGCCCAGTGCCAGCACGCACGGGTGGCAGGTGCGGTTGCAGCGTCGTGGGGTGAAATACGGCAAGTATTTCGCCGACCGCTCCTGCGGTGGCCAGCAGGAATCCTACGAGCTGGCGCGGCGCTGGCGGGATGACCTGATGAGCCGGGTGGAGGAGGAGGAAAACGCCGCCCGCATCTGCAGCCGCTCCGCCAGGAACTCGTCCGGCGTGGTGGGCGTGTCAAAGGTGGCGGTCAGCGCTCCGAATGGCGCGACGTATTTCTTCTGGCAGGCGACCTGGTGCCCGGCGCCGGGGGAGCGCCGGTGTGTGAAGTTCTCGGTGAAGCGTCATGGCGAAAAACAGGCCTTCAAGCTGGCGGTCGAGGCCAGGCGCGAAGGGACGGGAATCTAACGAAGCGCGAATCCGGGCTTGAAAGGATGCCAAGCCGGGCTGAACTGTGCGCGATGTTTAGCGCCAGCAAGCTCACGGAGGAACAAAAGCAAGCCCTGCACGCCTGGGCGGCAGAGGGAGCTTCGATCGCGGATCTTCAGAAAAAGCTCAAGGACGAGTTCAATATCAGCCTGACCTACATGGACGCGCGTTTCATGGTGCTGGATCTGAAGATCGAATTGCTCGACACCCCGAAGGAGCCGGAAAAGAAGGTCGAGGAGATCGCAGCGCCGAAGCCGGAGGCAACCGGTGAGGTCAGCGTCACGCTCGACACCCTGGCCCTCCCGGGTGCGCTGATCAGCGGCAAGGTGATCTTTTCCGATGGCGAGACGGGCATCTGGATGCTCGATCAGCAGGGACGCCCGGGACTGGATCCCGACACTCCGGGCTATCGTCCGGTGCAGGAAGACATCATCGAGTTCCAGAAGCAACTCAGCGATCTGGTCCGCAAGAAGGGCTTCTGACGCCGGTGGTTACTTGCCCTCGCGGAGCGAGACGTAACGGCTCTTGAGCTGCTCGGCCTGGTCTTTGAGAGCCTTGGCCGCGGGTAGCGCCTGATCCATTTTCTCCTTGGCAGACGCAAGTTCGGCAGCTGCCGAGATCTGTTCCTTGTTCACCTTGGCGAGTTCCTCTTTAACCGTGGCCAGAGCCTTGGCGGAGTTGTCGATGGCGTTCTGATCCGCCGGCTGGGCCTGGGTCAGCGCCGTATGCCCGGCTTCCAGTCCGGTGAGTTGCTGCTGGAGTTGCGCGGCCCTGGTTTCTCCGTCGGCCACCGATTGAGTTAACGCTTTGAACTCCGCGGCCAGTGCTTCCGCTTCGGCGTTCTGTCGATCGGCTTCCGCCTTGGAGCGCAGGCTTTCGGCATTCATGGCTGCCGCCTGCCAGTGGCGGGTCTGCTGCTCAAGTGCCGCGACCCGCTGCTTCTGTTGGTCCAGCCCGGCCGCGGCATCCGCCAGGGCTTTATCCAAAGGGGCGATCCCCTCCCGGGCATGCGCCAGGGTGGCATCGATTTCCTTCGCCTTCGCCTCGCTGGCGGGGAGGCTTTGATTGGCGGCTGAAAGAGCGGCCGTGGTCTGGTCGATTTCGCCGCCAGCGCCGGCGGCCTCGGATTCGAGCCGGGCCAACTCATCGCCGGCGGCCTTCAACTTCTCTTCGGCAGCGGCTCGATCTCCCTGGGCCTGGTCGCGCTCCTGGGTAAGTCTGGTGATGCCCTCGCGTGATTCCTTCAGGTGCTGCTCGCGCTGGCCACGGTCCTGGGTCAGCTGCTCCAGTCGCTGGGTCAGGTCCTGGACCTGCTTCGCTGCTTCGGCGTGAGCGCCGTTGGTGCTGCTGAGTTCGCTTTCGAGTCCGGCGATCTGCTTTCTCGCTTCCTCCAGTTTCGATCGTG
>JAQGPE010000796.1 GCA_028293225.1 Akkermansiaceae bacterium
TCATCGACATGTATTGCTACCGTCGCCAGGGCCACAATGAAACGGACCAGGCGGCCTTCACCCAGCCTCACATTTATCGCCAGATCCAGAACCGTCCGACGATCGGCCAGCTCTACAAGGCGCAACTCGTCAGCCAGGGCATCCTGACCCAGTCCCAGGCCGACGGCATGGAGCAGGCGATCTGGGACCGCCTCGAAGCCGGTCACGCCAAGATGGTGGAAATGGAAGCCAAGGGCGACCGCACCGTCTTCAGCGG
Organism: Akkermansiaceae bacterium; assembly: GCA_028293225.1. GTDB lineage: Bacteria > Verrucomicrobiota > Verrucomicrobiia > Verrucomicrobiales > Akkermansiaceae > Haloferula. The sequence goes on from JAQGPE010000796.1 coordinate 257, forward strand.
CTCCACTGCCGTCGAGCAGGAGGCCTACAACCACGCCCCGGTTTCCTCCGGCATTTCGAAAGACATGCTGCAGCACGTCGGCAAGGTGCTCACCACCGTCCCGGAAGGATTCAATCTTCACCCGACCCTGGCCAAGCGCTTTGTGCCCCGCCGCGTCGAGGCTCTCGAAAACGGCGGCCCCTTCGACTGGGCCTTCGCCGAGGCTCTCGCGATGGGTTCTCTGGTCGCCCAGGGCAATCAGGTCCGCCTTTCCGGCCAGGACTGCCGCCGCGGCACCTTCTCGCAGCGCCACGCGGTGTTCTACGATTCCGAGACCCGCGACCGCTACATCCCGCTGCAGAATGTCAGCCCGGACCAGGCCAAGTTCTGCGTCTACAACTCGCTGCTGTCGGAATTCGCCGTGCTCGGCTTCGACTACGGCTATTCGCTCGGCGCGCCGAACATGCTGACCCTCTGGGAAGCTCAGTTCGGCGACTTCTCGAACGGCGCCCAGGTCATCATCGACCAGTTCATTTCCTCCGCCGAGTCGAAGTGGCAGACTCCGACCGATATCGTGCTGCTTCTGCCGCACGGCTATGAAGGCCAGGGCCCCGAGCACTCCAGCGCCCGTCTGGAGCGCTTCCTGCAGCTCTGCGCGGACAAGAACATGATCGTCGGCAATTTCACCACGCCGGCCCAGTACTTCCACGCTCTGCGCCGTCAGAAGCTCCGGGGCTTCCGCAAGCCGCTGATCCTCATGACGCCGAAGAGTCTGCTGACCAAGCCGGAAGCGGTCTCCACCGAGGCCGATTTCCTCGAAGGCTCCTGTTTCCAGGAAATCCTCCCGGATCCGCTTTCCTTCTCTGACCCGTCCAAGGTCGAGCGCGTGGTCTTCTGCACCGGCAAGGTCTATTACGACCTCGCCGCCTACCGCCAGGAGCACGAGATCACCAATACGGCGATCCTGCGCATCGAGCAGCTCTATCCCTTCCACAGCGAAATGGTGGAAGCCCTGGTCAGCCAGTATCCGGCTGCGAAGGACTTCATCTGGTGCCAGGAAGAGCCGAAGAACATGGGCGCCTGGACCTACATCGCGCCGCGCCTCGACGAGGTGTTCAGCGCGCGGGTCCGTTACTCCGGCCGCGTCCGCGCTTCCAGCCCCGCCGCCGGTTCGAAAGCCCGCCACTACCGCGATCAGAAGGCCCTCGTGCAGGCCGCCTTCGAAATTTGAGGAGTTGGCAGCTTGCCCGTCCGTTCAAATAGTCGTTCATTCACGCCGCTTTCTGTTAGCTCACCCGCCACTTCTTTCCTATGGCTGCCACCGAAGTCAAAGTCCCCGCCGCCGGAGAATCCATCACCTCCGCCAATGTCGCCCGCTGGCACAAGAGTTCCGGCGACTCCGTCCGCAAGGGCGAGGTCCTGGTCACTCTGGAGACGGATAAGGTTTCCACGGAACTCGAAGCGGACGCTGACGGCGTGCTTCAGATCATCGTCGGTGAAGGCGAGGAAGTGAATATCGGCACGGTGATCGCCAAGATCGAAGGCAGTGGCGCCGCTCCGGCAGCTGCCGCAGTTCCATCGGCTCCTGCTCAAATTGCGGCAGCCACGCCGGCTCCCGCGGCAAGCGCCGCCTCCGGGGGCGCAGTGATCCAGGTCAAGGTGCCCGCCGCCGGTGAGTCGATCACCTCGGCCAACGTGGCCCGCTGGCACAAGAACGATGGCGATCAGGTGGCAAAGGGCGAAGTCCTCGTAACCCTGGAAACCGACAAGGTCTCCAGCGAACTGGAAGCCGACGCCGCCGGCACGCTCAAGATCCTGGTGCCGGAAGGCAACGAAGTCTCCATTGGCACCCTGGTCGCCACCATCACCCCGGGCGCCGGCGCTGCGGCATCGGCCCCATCCGCTCCGGCCACCACGCCGGTTCCGGAAGTGAAGCCTGCTTTCAAGCAAGACAGCGCCGCCCCGACCTCCGGTCCGGAAAAGTCTGCCACCCCGGCTCCGGTCGCGGTGACCAAACCCGATTTCAGCGTGCTCTCCGCGCCGCCTGAAAAGGCTGCTGCTCCAGTGAAGGAAGGCCGCACCACCCGCCGCAAGATGAGCATGCTGCGTCGAAAAATCGCGACGCACCTCGTTAATGCCCAGCAGACCGCGGCGATTCTTACGACTTTTAATGAGGCGGACATGTCAGCCGTCATGGACCTCCGTAAAGCGGTCCAGGAGGACTTCCTCAAGAAGCACGGCGTGAAGCTCGGCTTCATGTCTTTCTTCGTGAAGGCCGTCGTTCAGGCTCTGAAGGATGTCCCGCAGGTCAATGCCAGCATCGACGGCACCGACGTGGTGGAGAACAACTTTTATGACATCGGCGTGGCGATCGGCACCGAAAAGGGCCTGATCGTTCCGGTCCTCCGCGACGCCGACAAAAAGAGCTTCGCCGAGATCGAGTCCGAAATCATCGCCTACGCCAAGAAGGGCAAGGACGGCAAGATCACCATCGACGACCTTCAGGGTGGCGGCTTCACCATCTCGAACGGCGGCACCTACGGTTCGCTGCTTAGCACGCCGATCCTCAACCCGCCACAGAGCGGCATCCTCGGCATGCACACCATTCAGCAGCGCCCGGTCGCTCTGAATGGCCAGGTGGTCATCCGCCCGATGATGTATCTCGCCCTGAGCTACGATCACCGCCTGGTCGACGGCAAGGAGGCAGTGACCTTCCTGATCCGCATCAAGGATTGTATCGAGAATCCGACCCGCCTGCTGCTCGAAATGTGATGGGCCGCGGCCTCGCCCGCCGCGCCCGGTCAGGACATGCCCGTGGTCACCAACATCGCCGCCTACAAGTTCGCCCGTCTGGAAAACCTGAAGGCGCTGCGCGAACGTCTTCTCGTCTTGTGCAAGGAGCGCGCCCTCAGAGGCACGATCCTGCTCGCACCGGAAGGGGTGAATCTGTTCATCGCGGGTGACGCCCCTGACGTGGAGGTGCTGCTCGCCGAACTGCGCGCCATTCCCGGCCTGGAGGACCTGAAGCCGAAGGTCAGCGAAAGCGACCACCAGCCGTTCTCGCGGATGCTGGTGCGCCTGAAAAAGGAGATCATCGCCTTCGGGGTGGAGGGCATCGACCCCGCCGCCTACACCTCGCCGCGGATCGAATCGCAGACGCTCAAGCAGTGGCTCGACGAGGGCAAGCCGGTGATCCTCTTCGACACCCGCAACGACTACGAGGTGAAGCTCGGGACCTTCGCTGGAGCCATCCCCGCAGGCATCGACCACTTCCGTGACTTTCCCGCCGCTGTGGCCCGGCTGCCGGAGGAAATGAAGAACGCTCCCGTGGTGACCTTTTGCACCGGCGGGATCCGCTGTGAAAAGGCCGCCCCGTTCATGGAGCGCATGGGCTTCAAGGATGTCTATCAGCTCGAAGGCGGCATCCTGAAATACTTCGAGGAAACCGGTGGCGCCCACTACGACGGCGAGTGCTTCGTCTTCGACCAGCGGGTCGGCGTCGACCCCGGCCTGCGCGAGACCGGTTCGGCCGTCTGCTTCGCCTGCCAGTCCCCGCTGACGGCCGAGGAACAGGCCGATGCCCGCTATGTCGAAAACGTCTCCTGCCCTCATTGCTTTCGCAGTGACCAGGCCCTCCTGGAGGAGCGCATCGCCGCCCGCCAGGAAGCCATCCGGCGCGTGACCACACCGCTGCCTGGCAGCGTCGCCTACGAAAACCGCCGCCCGATCCGGATTTCCGCCCCTCACGAAGGCTGGGCAATGATCGATGTCCTCTGCGCCGTCTTCCCGCATTTCGAGCGGGAAACCTGGCTGGAAACGATCGCTGCCGGCCTGGTGCTGGATGCCCGTGAAAATCGGATTTCACCCGATCGCAAGGTCAGGGCAGGGGAGCAGTTCATGCGGATTTTTCCCGGCACCATCGAGCCCCCGGTCAACGCGGACATCCGCGTGATCTACGAAGACGAGGCCATCCTCGTCCTCGAAAAGCCCGCGCCGCTTCCCACTCATTCCTCGGGTCGCTTCCACCGCAACACGCTTCAGTCCATCCTCCACGCAGCGTGGCATCCCGAAAAGCCGGGTCCGGCACACCGCCTGGACTCGAATACCAGCGGCGTCCTGGTCTGCACCCGCACCCGCCATTTCGCCAAGTTACTCCAGCCGCAGTTCTCCCGCGGTGAGGTCGCCAAGACCTACCTCGCCCGGGTTCACGGCTGGCCTGTCGAGGATTCCTTTCGTGTGGATGCTCCGATCTCCGATGTCCCCACCGCCCTCGGCGCGCGGGAAATCGAGCAGGACGCCCAGTCCGCCGTTACCGACTTCGAAGTTTTGACCCGCAACGATGACGGCACCGCGACGCTGAGGGTCAAGCCCTTCACCGGACGCACCCATCAGATCCGGATTCATCTATGGCACGCCAGCTTCCCAATCGTTGGCGATCCGGTCTATCTGCCGGAAGGCCAGCGCGGCTCGACCACTTCCATGGAGGATGCATCACCCATGCTTCTCCATGCCTGGCGCATCTCCTTTGCCCACCCCTCCACCAGGGATCAGGTGACTTTCGAAACTCCAGTGCCAGCCTGGGCACGCTGAATCTCATCGTCAGACAGCAGGCTTGCCGGTAGATCTCCAGCTTATGAGAAGCCTTCTTCTGGCCGGGATTCTCGGCATCGCCATGGCACAGGCCAATGAACATGC
>JAQGPE010000797.1 GCA_028293225.1 Akkermansiaceae bacterium
TGAGCGGGTTTCATGGCGCTCATTCAATGCCGCCTACCCCATCTCCTGAAAAGCACAAAGCCCGCTAACCACCTTACGGCAGCCGGCGGGCCTTGAAAGCTACAGGACTGACGCCCTACTGGATCACTTGGCCTTAGGCGAAGGAGCCGGAGGAGTCGCGTCCTTCTTCGGAGCGGCGTCCTTCTTGTCCGCCTTCTTCTCTTCCTTGGTTTCGGCAGGGCCGAACTTGGTGATCTTCACCACTTCGTAGGCCGTGTCACTGTGCTTGATGTGCAGTCCGGAGACGGTGTCACCCACCTTGATGTCGGCGAAGGTGGCAGGCTTGTCGCCTTGGAAAATCTCCGTCTTTTCCGTCACGGTGTGCACGACCTTGGTGCCCTTCTTGGTGGTGTAGGTGAAGGTCTTGGCAGCCGCGTCGATCGAATCCACCTTGTGGTTCATCGGCATCGGCTTGTCCTCGGTCTTCGGCGGATCCGCCTTCTTGGTTCCCGGGGCGGCGGGAGCCGTCTTCGGAGCAGGGGCGGGCTTGACGGCCGGGTCGGCGGCCTGGACCGAAAAAGTCAGTCCAAGCAGGGCAGCGGTAAGGAGCAACGGTTTCATTTTAGCAGTCGGGTTGTCGTGTTAACAGTGGTGCCGAAGAGGGTGACGAAAATCGTTAGACATCTCTCTTGGCTCTCCTATACGACTGCCACGGAACCTTTTAAATTCAAGAAGAAATACGAATTCACCAGTCTTCGGATTCGATTGAATATTGTCTAAAAAACAAATGAATTTCAGTCATCGGACCACCGTCGAATCGCCTTCGTCGACGTAGTTTGAAACCTCGATCAGGTTCAGATCCGGATCCCGGAAATAAACCGAAAGGATGCTGCCGAGAGCCCCGGTCCGCTTCACCGGCCCCTCGATGATTTCCACCTCCAGCCGCCCCAGATGCTCGATGACCTGCGCCAGCGGCAGATCGGAAATGAAGCACAGATCCGCGGACCCGGGAGTCGGCCGGTCCGCCTTGGGCTCGAACTCGTTTCCGGCCTCATGAAGATTGATCTTCTGACTACCGAATCCCAGCGCCTGCCTGCCGTTGAATGTGACCGGAATCATCCCGAGCACCTCCGAGTAGAAGGCGATGGTGCGCGGCAGATCCCGCACTGTCAGGACCAGGTGATCGAGCCGGGAAATCATCATTCCGTCTGATAGACGCGATCAGGGCCGGGAAAAGCTCTGTTTTTCCCCTAGCAGATTTTCAGCTCCGTTTCACTCCGGAGGTTGCTTTGGCGGGGTTTGACGCCATTGGTATCCCAAAGATGCACTACGACGTCCTCATTCTCGGCGGTGGATTCGGCGGAGCCTACTGTGCCCAGGCGGTCGGAAAAGCCTTCAAAAAAGACCCGGAACGCCGCATCGGGCTGGTCGCCGAGCGCAACGTCATGGTCTTCCAACCGATGCTCGCCGAGGTCGCCGGCGCCTCGCTTTCGCCGCTCGACGTCGTCAATCCGCTCCGCCAGTTCTGCCGCGACGTCGATGTGCTGCAGGGCATCGTCCGCAGTGTCGACTGGGCGACCAAGACGGTCACCCTCGACGGCGGCCGCTTCACCCGCAATCACAAGATCACCTTCGGCCACCTGGTGCTGGCCATGGGCAGCGTCACCGATCTCAGCCGCGTCCCGGGCATGGCGGAAAACGGCTGGCCGATGAAATCCGTCGCCGACGCCATGCGCATCCGCTCCGCCGTGATCAACCGCCTGGAAGAGGCCAACCTGATCGAGGACGAGGAGGTCCAGAGACGTCTGCTCACTTTCGTCATCGTCGGCGGCGGCTACACCGGCGTCGAGACGGCGGGCCAGCTTCTCGACCTCATCAACGACGCCAAGGAGTTCTATCAGAACGTCCGCGACAAGCCGACCCGCGTCGTGCTGATCCACAGCCGCGCGCATCTGCTGGAGGAAATCGGCCCCGAACTCGGCGACCACGCTCAAAAGGTCCTGCAGCGCCGCGGTATGGAGGTCATCCTCAACGCCCGCGTCACCGAAGCCACCGGCTTCAAGATCATCTACGACAACGGCAAGGAGATCGAAACCCACACCATCGTCTCCAGCATCGGCAACGCACCCAACCCGGTGATCCTGGACCTGTGCAAACAGCTCGGGCTGCCGGATGAAAAGGGCCGCATCGCCACCGCGGACACCATGCGCGTCCCGGGCCACGACAACCTATGGGCGATCGGCGACTGCGCCGCCGTTCCATGGAATGACAACGGCACCGTCAAAACCGCACCGCCCACCGCCCAGCTCGCCCTGCGCCAGGGCCGCCAGGTCGGCGAGAACGTTGCCCGCGCCCTCCGCACCCAGCCCCTCAAACCCTTCACTTACACCTACCAGGGCCAGCTCGCCACGGTCGGCGCCAATGAAGCGGTCGCGGAAATCATGGGCCACCACTTCAGCGGCTTCATCGCCTGGTTCATGTGGCGTACCATCTACCTCGCCAAGCTGCCCGGCTTCGCCCGCAAGCTGCGGGTCATGATCGACTGGACCTTCGAGCTGATCTTCCCCCGCGACCTCAGCGTGCCGCTGCCGGTGACCGAAGACCCGATCCTGCCGGTCCATTTCCAGGAAGGCGAAACCCTGGTGGAATGCGGCGACCTCTGCCGCGCCTTCCTCTACGTTCGAACCGGCACCATCGTCGCGCGGGCCGAGGGCCAGGCGGACATCGCCTTCGCTGCGGGCCAGGTGATCGATCAGAACTACATCGACGCCACCGGCCACTGGACCCGCCACCTCATCGCCACCGAACGCACCGATGCCGTCATGTTCCGCGGCCGCCTGCTGGAAATGCTGCGCACGAAACTGCGCCTCGTTCCCCAGCCGCCAACGGCAACGGTCGACAGCACCAAGCAGTAACCGGGCTGCTAAGCCGTGGCCCCGCCCTGGGTCGCTCCTATTGAGCAACGGGGTTGCTGCGTCGCCACGCATTTTTCAGAGCCAACGGCACTGCGGATCAGAGCCCGGAGTTGCGCGCAGCGCTACCCCGGGATGTTCACCTTCAGATCACCTACCCCGCAGGGGTTGTGGATGGGCGATGCCCTGCGACCCTTGATCGACGGCCACGCGGTCTCAAATCCTGAAGTTCTTCGACTGGCTGAGAAACCGCTTCGGATTCTCAAACAGGATCCGCTCGATCTCCTCCGCCGAGTGCTTGCGCTTCTTCATCTCGAAGCCGCACTTCACCACCGCCATCGGATCCGAAACACCCCAGTCGCAGGCCGAGTTCAGCCACAGCCGGCTACTGTCATAGGTCTCCAGCATATCGATCGCCCGGTTCGGCGTGCACTTGCTCTCCGGGTAAAGCGTCATTCCCGCCCAGTAACCGGCGTCTTGTACGAGACCCACCGTATGTTCCTCGACGTGGTCGATGATCACCTTGCCGTG
>JAQGPE010000663.1 GCA_028293225.1 Akkermansiaceae bacterium
CCGGCCAGGTTGACCAGGGGACCGCCGCTGTTGCCGGGGTAGATCACGGCGTCGTGGCCGATCCAGCGGACCAGTTCGCCGACCTGCTCGCCGTCCAGCGTCATCGAGTTGCTGTTGCGCGGGACGATCATCTCGGTGTTCGCCACGATGCCGCGGGTGACCGACTGGGAGAGTCCGGCGGGGCTGCCCATGGCCAGGACCGGGTCGCCCACCTTCAGCTTGTCCGAGTCGCCAAAGCCGGCCACCGGGAGCGGCTGGCCCTTCAGGCGGCGCGTGCTGAGGTCGAGCTTGATGATCGCCAGGTCCGCCAGCGCGTCGGTGCCGATCAGGGTGGCGTCGACTTCCTCGCGGGTGGAAAGGGTGCAGACGAAGCGAGTGCCGCGGCCGGCCACGTGGTGGTTGGTCAGCACGTGGCCCTCGGCGGAAATGATCGTGCCGCTGCCACTGCCCTGCATTTTCCGCATCCGGCCGTCACTGCCCTCCTCCATGACCACGTAGATGCGGACCAGGGCCGGGTAGACCTTTGAGATCGCGTCCTGGATGTCCGGGGCGGGCACCGGCACGGCCGCCGGGGCCTGGATGGCCTGGGAAACCTCCGCCGCCAGCAAAGGCTGGAGCGAAGAGAGGGCGAAAAGAACGAAGCCTGCGCGGCGGAAAATAGGGTTCATGGTCAGGGTGGGTGGCACCATGGAGCGCCCCGGTCGCGGGAGCTTGTTCAAGAAAACCCACGGCGGGTAGGACGAAAGTCGCCCGGCCGCTGCAAAATGCAGGCCATTCATCCGGAAAACACCTCCCGGGTCCGGCGGCGGATTTTCCATTCCATCCACAGCCCCTAGGTAGAATGGATGGAATGGAAAAAAGCGGGGCGTGGCGAGTGGGGGCCGGGCTTTCCACGAACTTTCCATTCCACGGTCCTCAGGGGTGTGGAATGGAATGGAAAATCCGGGGCGTGAAGGAGGAGGGCGGAAAGGCTCACGTGAATCTAACAGATTTGGGTTTCTTCCCTCTCCCCCTGGCCTGGCGTGACAGGGAAGATGGAAGGAAAGAAGAAACCTAAATCTGTTAGATTCACTCAGCTTCTCACCAGATCTTCCACCACGGACGGGCTGCCACCGGCTCGGCCTCCTTCTCCAGGTCCCAGAGTTCGACCAGGTCGGTGATGGGGCGGAAGATCCTCTCACACTGCTGGGGGTGGCTGGAGCGGTAGGCGGCCCACCACTCCTGCGGGCGTAGTAGAAAGGCCTGGGTGTCGCCGCCATCGGTGCCGCGGAACAGGGCCATCTCGTAGCCCGGCTCCAGCAATCTGGCGACCCGCAGCAGCACGCGGAAGTTGTTCTGCGGGTGGAAGGGCAGGGTGAAGACTTCCGCGCGGTCCAGATAGCCCAGGCGGATCTCCACCCCTCCCGCGTCAGGGTAGGCCATCTCGAAGCTCAGGGCCCGGTCCGGCAGGAAAGGCATGACGGCCTCCGCGGCTTCGATCTCCATCCCGCGCCAATCCACGATCACGCAGCGGTCGGCATCGACAAAGGCCTCGATCTCCGCATCGCTGCCGGTGAGCAGGGGCTGCTCTTCCTGGGTGAACATGGCCCCATTCCTAAGCCCGGACCCGCCAGCCCGCCACGGATTTTCCATTCCATCCATTTTACCTAGAGGGTGTGGATGGAATGGAAAATGGCGTGGAAATGGGGACGGCAGAACGGAGGGGGAACGCTCTTGTCCCCCTGCTAAGTTCAAAGGCTTGGTCCGGGTGGGAGATGCGAATTCTTGAATGGGGTGAATGCGATCGCTTTGGGAACGCCGGGATTGAACCAAGGCTGCCTTGCTGAGCAGGGGGACAAGAGTGTCCCCCCTCCGGTCGCCGCCAGAGCTGAGTGAGATTTTCCATTCCATCCATGTGACCTAGGGGCTGTGGATGGAATGGAAAAGCCGGGAGCCGGAAACCGCTCACATCTTCACGATCTCCACGCGGCGGTTCTTGCTGCGGCCGGTCTCATCGGCGTTCGGGGCGACGGGGGCGGCCATGCCCACCCCCACGGCGATGATGCTGGCGGCGGGAATCCCATACTGCTTGCTGAGCGCGGCGGTCACGGCCTGGGCGCGCTTCTGGGACAGGGTCTGGTTGTGTGCGTAGTCGCCCTGGTTGTCGGTGTGGCCGACGATGAGGTAGCGGCCGCCGTCGCCCTTGATCGCCTTGGCCATCTCGGCCAGCGCCTCGGCGGAGTCATCCTTCAGCTCGGCCTTATCGGTGTCGAAGTAGACGCCGTAGATGGCGATGCGGCCGGTGGCGGCGATGGTGCTGGTGATTTCCTCCGCCTTCACCACGGCCATGCGGGTGTCCATCGGTTTGGTCTCCAGGATGTCCACGCGCACCACGGTCTCTCCCTTCTGAAGCTTGTGGCCCTCCACCAGCTTGTCGAAGCCGGTGCTGACGTCGTTCAGGACAAAGGCGTAGACGGAGACGTAGATGTCGTTGCCGGCCTTGCCCTTGCCTTTCATCACGGCGTAGCGCTGCTCCTCCTTGTTGAACTCGTGCAGATACTGGAGCTGGTCGGTCTTCTTGGCAGTCGGGAAGGTGCGCTCGACAAAGCGGCCGTAGCCATCGTCCAGCTCGTCATTGGCGGCGGTGAAGAGGGTGGCGTAGCCGGCGGGCTTCAGCTCCTCCTGGTATTGGCGCACGGCCTCGAGCGTGGCGGTCTCGCCGGGGAGCTTGTAGTAGAGCGTGGTGTGGGCGCCCTCGGCCTTGTCCTTCTTGGTCTCCTTGAAGGTGGTCTTGTCGTAGTCGAACTGGACCTTCTCCAGCGGGATGATGAACTCGTCGAACTTGGCGACCTTGCCCCAGATGATTTCGGAGCCCTCGATGCGCTTGAAGTCCGGGTGGTCCTTGGTGCCCGGCTCATCGGCGGCGTGGAGCATCGGGCTGGTGGCGGTGAGGACGAGCGAGACGAGGGCGCAGAAAAACGCAGCGGCGGGAGTTTTCATGGGTGGGTGATTGGAGGAGTAAGGATCGCGGACCCTGAGAGTGCCAAGGTGCTCCGTTTCAGCGCGTCTGGCGAACCGAAAAAAGGGGCGGGCCTCTCCCTCCTGTTCCGTGCCGCCGAAAGTCGATGGGAGCGTGACGGCGGCACGGATCGTCAGGGAGGAGGCTGACCCGGGCCGCCTTTCCGGACCGGGGAGGGTGGATGGGGAAAGACAGCTCGAGGGTGCGACTTTCGCAGCAGCGGGGTCAGCTGGGAATACGCAGGACCGCGTACGGGAAGTAAGGAAGAATCACCCCAGCCCGGAGCGGACGGCGGCGGTGCGGGTCTCGGCGCCGCGTTTGCGCAGGATGTTTTGCACGTGCTTGTCGATGGTGCGGGGCGCGCAGCCGAGGATCACGGCGATCTCGGCATTGCGCTTGCCCTCCCGCAGCCACTCGAAGACCTGGCGCTCCCGCGGGGTCAGGCCCGCCTCGACCGCCGGACCGCCTGACGCCGTGTCCGCCAGGGCGGCGTGGAGGCGCTCCAGCAGGCAGGCATTGCGATGGGCCAGCCGGATGTGCGGGGCGGCCAGCTCCAGCAGCGCCAGGGTGCCGGGATCCACGGCGCGGTCGCGGTTGATGGTGAGGGTATTGATCCAGCCGGGGCGGGAGACCAGGACATTGACCTGGTGGCTGAGGTCGAGCGGGCGGAAGATGTCCTGATAGAAATCGGTCCGCTCAAAGGAACGGCGGTCGGCCAGGCGGGCGATGTCCACCACGGGCCCGGTGCCGCCATTCCGCAGGTAGGCGTAGATGGGGTTCTGCTGATAGACGTCGCGCAGGCGGGTGAAGATCCGCTGCTGGTCCGCTTCGTCGATCGGGTGGTCGTGGTCGAAGAAGTAGTCGCCGGTGGACTCGTGGATCTGGTCGAAGGACAGCACCGCGCCGGAGAGCAGCCGGGAGGTCAGGCGCACCAGGTGGGGGCCGAAGGCGGACAGCGGCACGGGCTCCTGCAACCCGGCGATGAAGTCGAGCAGGCGCGCGTAGTCGGCATGGTGGAGGGCCTGCATCCTTGGCCGGGCATGTCAGCAGATGCGGCGCGGGCTTTCAAGAAGCATGCGTCAGGAGGAGACGCGCGGCCCTTGCGGATCGGCCGGGGGCTTGCTAGGGAGGGCGGCAATGCGGACATGGTACTACGCCCGGAACGGCAGGCAGTTCGGACCGGTGGGGCTGGATCAGATCAAGCTGATGCTGGGCACCGGCGGGCTGGACCGGGAGGACCTGGTCTGGCACGAAGGCATGCCCGCGTGGCTGCCGGCGGGCGAGATCGAGGAGCTGAACCCGCCCGTGGTAGAGGCGGAGATCATGCCGCCGCCCCTGCCTGCAAGCGCTCAGGAAGGCCCGGAGAGACCAGCGGAGGGTGAGGACATCCCGCCCGGGACGCAGCCGATCCTCATCACCGTGTGCCTGGCCCACGCCTGGCGGACCACGAAGCAGAACGCCCTGAGAATGCTGATGGCGGGATCGGTCTATTTCCTGACGGTGGCGACCTGCGCTCTGATCGGGCAGGCCATCGACGACGCGACCGGCTACCAGCTCCCGAAGCTCGACCTCTTTCCGTCGCCGGAGAAATACCTGGAGATGTTGCGGACCATGTTCGGGGTGCTGGTCCGGCCAACTCAGCTGGTGCAGATGCTGGTGGATTCTTTCCTGACGCTGGGATTGATGCGCCTAACTCTGAACCTGATCCGGCACGAGGGCCGCACCGATCCCAACGTGATCTTTTCCCCGGTGAAGAGATTGCCGAAGGTGGTGATCGCCGACCTGCTGTTCTACGCGATGGTGTTCCTGGGCTCCTTCCTGATTCTCCCCGGGATCTATCTGGGTCTGCGATACGGCCAGTACCGCTACGCCATCCTGGAGAAGAACCTGAGCATCCGGGAGGCCTTCTCGTTCAGCGCTCGCGTCACGGCGAATTCGCTGCTGGCTCTGCTGGCACTGGGGCTGATCTCCACCGCTCTCACCGTGCTGATGCTGATGACCTCCATGCTGGCGGCGATCGCCGTGATGCCCTTTCTGGCGATGATCAAAGCCGCGGCCTATCACTGGCTGACCCGGGGCGCGAAGGATGCGTTTGAGGGGAAGTGAGGGAGACGGGAGCGGCAATGCGATCGATGCTGCGGAAATGAAAAAGCCCGCACCGGAGGAAATCCGGTACGGGCTTTCTAGTAGGTGGTCAGCCCTTGCTGATCACGCTGGCACTTCGGCGGAGGAGGAGGGTCCGGGGGCCACGGCCTCGGCGGCTTTCGCAGCGGCATTGCGGCCGGCGTTCGCGCCCTTGCGGATCGTTTCACGGATGCCGCTGGGGACGAACTCTTTCGCAAAGCTGGCCGCGAACCACGCGCCGAAAGCCGCTCCGTAGGTGAGGTCATGGGCAACACTTGCGAGTGCCTCCTTCAGCTTCGGAGCCGCTTCCCGCGCTTTGGATTCTGCATCCTTGCGAGCCGAGTCGATCGCCTGGGAAAACGAGTGGTAGCGCGGGGCTTCCGGAGGGGTCTCCGGGCCGGCGCTCTGTTGGAAATCGGAGTCGTTATTCATAAAGAAAGACGGGGTTGGACGTTCGGTGGCATCATTCCCTTCATGGGAATTTCCGCTATGGGAATTGTCGCGCGGATTTCCAATCGCTCATCAGAAAAATCCACCGGCGGGATGAATAGCCGGTGAAAACGGGCGTCGAACGAAATGAACCAAATTCCTCAGACGATGAACAAACTGATCGGCATCCTCACTCTCGGTATCGCAGCCCTGGCAGCCACTTCCGTTGCTGAAGCGAGACCCCACCACGGTCGCGGTGGTTACGGCGGCGGCCATGACCGGGGAGGCTATGAAGGCCGCGGCGGCTATGGCGGCGGCGGCGGTTGCTCGCGCCGCTACGTGGAGTACTCCCGCTCGTGCGGCGGCCCGGCCTACATCGAGACCTACGTGGCCTACTACAACGACTGCGGCGACCCGGTCTACCGCACCCGCGTGATCCCGGTGGTGGTGCGCGTGGCCCGGCCCTGCCCGCCTCCGGTGTATTGCCCGCCGCGGGGCTATGACCGTGGCCCGCGCTTCACCGTGCAGTTCAATGGCGGCTGGCGCTGAGCGACTCACCGGACCGGCTTGCGCTTTCCCTTTCCGGGCATGACTCACCCGGCGGCACCTTGCGGCGCCGCCGGGTTTTGCCTTGATGCCATGACGCATACCTACCACGACTAACTTTCCCTATGAAAATGGAGGGAGCTTCAGGGCACCCAGCACCAGCGGATGAGCAGGCGGCGGGTGGTGATGAAAAGAAACCGCAGCGAACCACGGCAGACGGGGGACGGAAACGGGTGTTTCATCAATGAAGCTCACGAACGGGAACAGATCTCGCCGCGCTGCGTGAAGTCCTGATGAGGGGTGTGTGAAAAAGGAAAGGGAAGAGACTGAAACGCCAGGGACGGCTTCTTTCTCAACTTCGGGCTATCGGTCACTGATTGGACTGATTTCCTGATTAACTGATTTTTAAAGCAAGGATTTGGGTTTCCGGTCGTGAGTCGTTGGAATCACCCGGCGCGCAAAACAGACGGAGCATCCTCCTTCATCCACTGCCTTTCATCAGTTAATCAGAAAATCAGTCCAATCAGTGATCCATGGTTCGAAGCTCAGCAATGGGCCATACCCCCACTCCAAGCTCAAAACTTTGCGATCTTCGCGTCACCCAGCAAGCTTCTCCCCTACCCTGGCGCGGAGCATGACGTCCGGGCCGAAGCGGGCGAAGACCGGCTCCTCCAGGGTCCGGTTCACGCCTGTGCCTGCCAGAGCGGGGACGGGGCCGCCGGTCAGCAGCGGGGCGAGAAAAGCGACCCACTCGTCCACCAGCCCGGCCTCCAGCAACTCCGCCGCCAGACGGCCGCCACACTCCACAAAGACACTGTGCACGCCGCGCTCCCGCACCAGGCGGCGCAGGACACTCTCCGGGGCGTCGCGCTCCTCCACCAGGGTGCGGTGGCTGGCGGCATCGTTGAACAGCGGGGCATCGCGCGGCAGCGAGGCGGCATCCCGGGTCAGGACCACGCGCCACGGCTGCAGGCGGCCCCCGGTCAACAACGAGGGTTCCCGTAGATCGAGCCGCGGACGGTCGCGGCGCACCGTTTCCCCGGAGGTCAGGATGGCATCGCACTCCGCCCGCAGTTGCTGGACCTGGGCGCGCGCCTCCGGACCGGTCAGCCACATGCCCTCCCCCGGCGGCCGGGTGATGCGGCCGTCCAGGCTCATGGCGGTCTTCAGAATGACCCATGGCAGGCCGGTGAGCAGGGCCTTGGAAAAGGGGCGGATCAACCGTGCGGCCTCCTCTGCCAGCACGCCGCGGGTGACCTGGATGCCGGCGCTTGCCAGAATGGCATCGGCCCGGCCGGCGTGGGCGGGGTTCGGGTCCACGGCGGCGTAGACCACGCGGGCGACACCGGCCTCGATCAGGCCATCGGTGCACGGCGGAGTGCGGCCAAAGGTGCAGCACGGCTCCAGGGTCACGTAGGCGGTGCTGCCTTTCAGCGCCTCCGCCCCGTGGCTGGCCCGGACCGCGGCCATCGCCTCGCGCTCCGCATGAGGTTGACCCGCGCCGTGATGCCAGCCGCTGCCGAGTTCGACGCCGTCTTTGACGATGACCGAACCGACCGGTGGATTCGGCGCGGTGCGGCCGGTGCCGTGGCGGGCCTGCTCCAGCGCGCGCCGCATCCAGTGGCCGTCATCACGTTGCATGCACAGGGAAAGGGCATTTTCCGGAAATCAACGCAAGCCGCCTGATTCCCCATTGCTCTAACCTCCCGGACCATGCATGGAGTAGGTATATGAAGACTCCTGTACTCATCGCCCTCTTTGCGGGCTTCGCATGCATGCCGGCCTTTTCCGCGGACAAGGCGGCCGAACTGATCGCCCAGGGAAAACAGGCGGAACAAGATGGCAATGTCGCCGCCGCCAAGGCCGCCTACACCTCCGCGCTGCAGGTCGACCCGGCCAACCCGAACGCCCGCTACGCGCTCAGCCAGCTCAACGACAACTCCGGTGCGGTGGCCGCCCGCTCCCGCGCCAAGATGCTGTCGCAGATCACCATCCCGGCGATCGACTTCGACAACGTGACCCTGAGCGAGGGGCTGGAGGCACTGGCCGTGATGACCGAGAAGGCCTCCGGGGACAAAAAGTTCGCCGCCAATTTCATGGTCCAGGATCCCACCGGCCAGCTCGGCACCAAGACCCTGACGCTGAAGCTGAAGGGCGTGCCGACCAGCGCGGTGCTGCAGATGATGCTGGACCAGGTGGGCGCCAAAGCGAAGTACGAGGAGCACGCGGTGGTGATCAAACCGGCTGGAGCCAAGTAACCGGCTGACATTTTTGTGACTGTAGGCACTCCGGGATCGCTATCCCGGGGCCGCGGGGCTACCAAGGCCCAGGCATGACGCTCGATCTGCGCACGCTGGCCTTGGCAGCCTCCCTCCTGTGCACCCTGCAAGCGCTGGGCATGGTGGGGTTGTGGCTACTCAACAGGCAGATCAGGGGGATCGGCGCGTGGGCGGCCAGCAACGTGGT
>JAQGPE010000680.1 GCA_028293225.1 Akkermansiaceae bacterium
CGTCTTGAGTCTTCGCCGCTTCCGTCTTCCATCGCCCCCGTGACCGCCCGCGACGCCGCCCTCTCCCTCGCCCAAAAGCTTTCCGCCGCCGGCCACACCGCGTATTTCGCCGGCGGCTGCGTCCGCGACCGCCTGCTGGGCAAGGAGCCGAAGGACTACGACATCGCCACCTCCGCCACGCCTGCGCAGGTGCTGAAGCTCTTCCCCGGCTCCAATGAAGTCGGCGCCCACTTCGGCGTGATCATCGTCAAGCTCGGCGGCCACCAGACGGAAATCGCCACTTTCCGCACCGACGGCTCCTACCGCGACGGCCGCCGCCCGGAAACCGTGACCTTTTCCACCCCGGAGGAGGACGCCCAGCGCCGCGACTTCACCGTCAATGGCCTCTTTGAAAATCCAGACACCGGCGAGGTCATCGACCACGTCGGCGGCCAGGCCGACCTCCAGGCCCGCGTCCTGCGCGCGATCGGAAATCCCGGCGACCGCTTCGGCGAGGACGCCCTGCGCCTGATGCGCGCGGTCCGCTTCGCCACCGTCCTCGGCTTCGTCATCGAGCCCGCCACCTGGCAGGCCATCCAGGACCACTCGACCGGCCTGCGGCAAATCTCGCCGGAACGCATCCGCGACGAGTTCAGCAAAATCATCGCGGCCCCGCGTCGCGCCGATGGCCTCGACCTGCTGGTCCAGTCCGGGCTGATCGAACATTTCCTTCCGGAGGTCCTGCCGTTGATCGGTTGCGAGCAGCCCCCGCAATGGCACCCGGAGGGTGATGTCTACATTCACACCCGCATCATGCTCGGCATGATCGCCCCCGACGCCCCGCTCGACCTCTGCCTCGCGGTCCTGCTCCACGACATCGCCAAGCCGCCCACCTTCCAGTACGACGCCGCCGCCGACCGCATCCGCTTCAATGGCCACGACGCCCTCGGCGCGACCATGGCCGATGAAATCCTGCGCCGTCTTCGCTACCCGAACGAGATCGTCGAATCGGTGGCCTTCATGGTCTCACGGCACATGCAGTTCATGAACGTGCAAAACATGCGCGTGGCCAAGTTGAAGCGCTTCATGGCCGAGCCGACCTTCCCGCGCGAACTGGAGCTCCACCGCGTCGACTGCGCCTCGTCGAATGGCTTCACCGACAATCTGGAATACCTCATTGAAAAGGATGCCGAGTTCGCTGCCGAGCCGCTGATCCCCGCGCCGCTCGTCACCGGCCGCGATCTCATCGAAATGGGCCAGACCCCGGGTCCTAAATTCAAAGACCTGCTCGAAGCCGTGCAGACCGAGCAGTTGGAAGGCCGGCTGACGGAACGCGAAGCCGCGCTGGAATGGGTGAAGACGCTGCTGTGAGGAGGCAGCGGAGCTGTCTCAGCGAAGCTTGCTTGGCTCCAGGCCGGACTTTTTCAGATTCGACTCCTGGTCCAGCACCAGACCCGCGCTGGAGGTCAGCTCCGCGCTGTAGGCGGACTTGCAGCTGAATTCCTGAATGACCTCTTTATTAGGCGTCACATTGAAGCGCCTGACCTGCCGGGGATAGGGGAGCGCGCCGAGGACTTTGACTTCGCCATCGCAGTTGGCGAGAGCGCGGACCTCGACCCTCACGCCACCTCGATGGTACTCGAGCACCTTGACGGTTACATTGCCCTGTTCCCTTTTCGGGGGCTGAGGCTTTTCCGGCGCTTTGACCTCGCTGCCGTGGGTAGGCTTTCCGGGAGGTGGAGTAACTCCTTTGCCGGCATCAGGGGTGGGAAGGTCACCGGCTTTGGGATCCGATCCGGCGAGGTGGGCCGGTTTACCGGCTTCTTTCCCGTCAAGCGGCTTCCGTCGCTCCGCGATGAGATCGGTGAGCCGCTGGTCCTCGTCCTGAAGAGCCTGGATCTCGCCTTCGAGTTGAACGCGTTTCAGCAGCTCCTGGGTCTGAGTCTTGAGCTGGGCGATGCGGGTGCGAAGGGTCGGCAGATCGACCCGTGCGGGAGGGCTGACAGGCACTGCGGCAAGTGCCGCGCTGCCGAACAACGCCAGCAGGAAGGTAGCTGGCTTACTTTTCATCCCCTTTAATCTCCATTTCGATTTTCCGCAGAGTGGCTTTCTTGGACTCGATCCCAATCTGGAGAGCCCGCTTTTTCCACTCAAGATCGTCGAGCGAATCATTGCTCCGGAGTTGCGCCCTGAGCTTCTCCGCCGTCGCGGTCTCGCGATCAAGTTCCAGCTCGGCGGTTCTTAGAGCGACCAGCTGATCCATGCCGGGCGACGAGGAGGTGACTTTTTCTCCCGGCGAATCATAATCGACCGTGACCTTGACGGGTTCCTCCTTGCAGCCGGCGAGAGCCAGGCTCGCAATGGCGAGGACGGCCAGCGAGTTACCCCGGGAAAAAGATGGACGGAAAGATAGTAAAGGAGTCGCCAAGCGGATGGAGAAGCTTGTTGGGATCGATGATTCGACCGCCACGTTTTGGAAGATTTCCTTAACTAGCGCAAGCCGCGAGTGATGAGGCTGGGGGGCGAAGACGCCGGGCGCGCAGAGCTCGGCGGCGCAGGGACCGAGCCGATGGAATTTGGCATCGCGCCTGATTCTCTAGCCGCTAGTCTTCGCGCAGTATGCTGAGTGAGGAAATCCGGCAAGAGATCATGGCAGAAGTCCGATCGAGTTTCGAAGACCGGGAGCGAATCATCGAGATCTTTCTCGAAGAACTCTATGCCCCCGGGGATCTCGACCCTGATGAAGTTTCGATGGCAGTCGATGAGGCGATCCAAGCCTACGAGGCCACCAAAGCGAGCTGGCCAGCGGTAACCGACTGTGACCGCCTCGATCTCGCATTCGCCCGTCTTGAAGAACTGGGCATCATCTCGCTTCACAACGCAGGATACACTTCCTCGGACGGCTACGAGGACTTCAAAGAGGCGCGGGATAACCGCCATGATCCCAGCAAAGTCAGAGGCTATTGCTATTACCATGGCCAAGACCTCAGCCGGGCGGTCAGCGGAGGCGGCCTCTACCTCGCCTTCGGCCCCGCAGATCCCAAGCACGAAGAAAGCGAGGGGCCGGCCATTGGCAGCATCGTCACTCAAGTGATGGAAGAACAGGGACTGCAGGTGGATTGGAACGGATCATTTGAGAAGCGAATCCATCTTCCCAAGTTTGACTGGAAAAAGCGCTGAGACAAAGAACATCCACCCAGCCAGCCCTCACTCTCAATGCGGCACCGCCACCCGCACGAAAAGCCGGTCGTGATTCACCACCTCCGCCGCCGGCAGTCGCAGCTCCGCCATCTCATAACCGGGCCGGTCCGTCACCGCGCTCACCCCGACCTCATCCGGCGTCACTCCATGCCAGTTCAGCAGGTCTCCTGAGGCCTGATAGACGTAACTGACCCCGGCCTCCTGATAGCCGCTCAGCCG
>JAQGPE010000717.1 GCA_028293225.1 Akkermansiaceae bacterium
ACCTGAGGAAGGTCTCACCGGAAATGAAGGCGCTGATCCGGCGGGTCGGCCCCTGCGGCCTGCTCGTGGTAGCGCGCCCGCCTTTTCAGGCCCTGGTCAGCGCCATCGCCCACCAGCAGCTTCACGCCAAGGCCGCCGGGAACATCCTCGCGCGGCTGTATGCCATTTTCGGCGGCCGTCTTCCCTATCCGGAGGACTTCGCCGCTCTGACGGAGGAGCATTTCCGCAGCGTCGGCTTCTCGCGGGCAAAAGCGGCAGCCCTCCGTGACCTGGCCGACAAGTGCCTGGCGGGCATCGTCCCCACGCTGGAGGAAGCCGCAGCGATGCCGGATCAGGAACTCATCGAGCGCATTTCCCAGGTCCGCGGGATCGGGAAGTGGACCGTTGAAATGATGCTGATGACGACCCTGGGCCGGCAGGACGTCTGGCCGGTCGATGACTTCGGCGTCCGGGCGGGGTGGAAGGCCCTCTACGGACTGGCGGTCGCGCCCACCCCGAAGCAACTGGACGCGGCAGGTGAAATTTTCCGCCCCTACCGCTCGACCGCCGCCTGGTACCTGTGGCGTGCGGCGGAATTGGGCAAGACGCCGAAGCTGGCTTAAAGATTGTCCAGCGTGTTCGAGACCTCGCCGTACTGGCCCATGTAGAAGCTGATGATCTGGTAGGCGATGTAGACCATCACCAGCAGGTAGACCAACTTGGGGACCGCGGTGGCCAGCAGCTTGGTGCTCTGGCTGGCGTTCTCTTGGTAGACCCCGGCCCAGCGGGCGAGATCCTTGTCCAGTCCACCGGATTCTTCAGCCGTGGAGTAGGAGCGCGCGAATGCTTTCGGAAAGGCCCCGCTGGAAATGAACAGCGGCCCCAGGCGGTCGCCGGCCTCGGCGGTGATGGCCAGCTGCTTGCCGGCCGCGCGAATTTTCCCGCTCTGGGAGGCGGTCGAGGCGGTCCGGGCGGATTCGCTGATCGAAAGCCCCGCCAGGATGCAGACATGGTAGACCTTGGTGAAGCGCGCCATCGCCATGTTGCGCCGGGCCGAGCCGACCAGCGGGACGCTGTTCAACAGGGAATCCACGGTGCTGTTGTTGAGCGCCGTTTTCAGCAGGAACGCCACCAGCAGGCCGACCACGGTCAGGCCCAGGTAGAGCAGGCCGAGGTTCATGCCGATGTGGCCGAGCATCTCCGCGGAGGAGGCGCCGGAGCTGAGGCCGGGGATGAGAGCGCCGACGATCACGCCGAAATTCAGCAGCAGGAACGGGTAGGCCATGCTCTGGACCGCCTGCTTGCGGGATTCGGCCAGCAAGCCGTAGTAATCAGCCAAGTGCTGGAAGGCCGGAGCCAGGCGTCCGCCGCGCTCTCCGGCCCCGATGATGCTTTTCTCAAGGTCCGAGACCTGTCCGGAGCCCCCGGCGAAAGAGTCGGCGATCGACTTGCCCTCGCCCAGGCCCACTTCCATCTCATCCAGAATCGCCGTCTGCTGCCGCGGCAGGCGGGTGTCTTTCATCGCGGCGGCGGCGTCGCGGATCGGAAAACCAGCCGACAGCAGCTTGGCGAGTTCCGCATAGAAAAGGTGCTTTTGGGCGAGGGGCAGCGACATGGATGGAAAGAGATTCGGCTGTCCCAAATTCTCATCCTGCCCCGCCAAAGCAAGCGAATCCGGCTACTTCATGAAATCCTCACCCGTTCCTCACGAACGATTCCCAGCCGCTTTTCTAACTCTTGCCTGAATATCAGAAAGAATTTGAAAAAATCGTCGGATTATCATCAGCTATTTCAAACAAAGCCGCTGCCGTTGGTGAATCCGGGACGTCCGGAGCGAACCGACGGCAAGGGCCGGCACAATTCCCCTGTGCCCGGAAAGCACCTCGTCGTTCCCTTTGGAAGCCCGGCTTTTTTCTGGAATGCGGGGGATTTTCGGAGTGGTCGCTGTCCCCGTTCATGGTTACTCATTCGCCGATGTCAGCCCGTTCCTCCGTGGACCGAGAGATGGAATACCCCGGAATGCCTCCCGTCGCGGGCCCTGGCCACCCCGACCGTCTGCGGATCGAAAACATGCGCGCCATGTGCATGCTCGCGGACGAGAACCGGCTCGCGGCCCTGCACCGTTACGGGATTCTCGACACTCCGTTCGAGCCGGATTTCGACACCCTGACTTCGCTGGCCGCCGCGGTTTGCGGAGCGCCGATGTCGATCATCAACTTCGTGGATCAGAACCGGCAGTGGTTCAAGGCCGCGACCGGGATGAGCGCGCGCGAAGCGCCGCTGGACACCGCGATCTGCACGCACGCGATGCTGCAATCGGATCTCTTCATCATCCCTGACACGCTCGCGGATGACCGCTTTGCCAGCAATCCGCTCTGCGCCGGCATGGGCAACCTGCGTTTCTACGCAGGCGCTCTGCTGAAGTCGCCGGATGGCTACACGCTCGGCACGGTCTGTGTGCTCGACCACGAGCCGCGCAACCTCGACGACGTGCAGAAGAACCTCCTGCTCACCCTCGCCAAGCAGGTGATGAACATGCTGGAAATCCGCCGCCAGGCCGAAATCCACCGCCAGATCGGCGCGAAGCTGGATTCTGAGCTATCGATCCGGAAGGAGATCCTCGGCATCGTGACGCACGACCTGCGCTCGCCGCTCAACTCCGTCAATCTGGTCGCCCACCTTCTGGACGACCTCGATCCATCCACTGAGGAAGACCTGACCCCTGCGGAAATGGGCCTGATGCTGCGGGACTGCGTCGGCGACATGCAGCGGCTGTTGTCGGACCTCTCGGACTTCTCGGTGGCGGAGCAGGGCGGCCTGTCGATGAATCTCGGCAAGTGCGATCCCCTGGAGATCCTCGCTGGCGCGGAGCGGCGCTTCCGCCTGTCCGCCGACCAGGCGGGCATCGAACTGAAGGTCGTCTCAGGCGACCTGCCGGAAACGATCCTGGTCGACGAGCAGCGCGTCACCCAGGCGATCGGCAACCTGATTTTCAACGCACTCAAGTTCACTCCCCCGGCCGGCCGGATTACCCTGTCCGCCGTGAAGGAAGGCTCAAAGGTGACCTTTTCCGTCAGCGACACCGGTTGTGGCATCCCGGCGGACCTGATCCCGCATGTGTTCGAGCGCTTCTGGACCCATGCCGACTCCAAACACGGCGGCCGCGGGATCGGTCTGGCGATCGTTCAGAGCATCGCCCGCGCCCACGGCGGCGAGGTCACCGTGACCAGTGAAGTGGGCGTTGGGACGACCTTCTCCATGGGGCTGCCCCCGGCCTGACGAGCGTCCGGAGCGGACAGCCTGATCAGCCTTCATCAGTCCAGCCCGACTTCCACAGATCCGGCGTCCAGCGGCCCTCGTCCATCTCGATGAGGTCGAAGTCGGTGACCATGGAGCCATCATCCGGCACGCCATACTGGCGGATGGCGTCGGGGATGAACTCCGCGGTCTCGTCGTCACGCCAGCCGCGCTTGCTCATGAAGCTGTTGTAAATCAGGATCTCCTCGGCGGTCAGCGAGCGGCCGTTGGCAAAGGCCAGGGCCAGCGTATCCTCATCGGTATTTCCCGCCCGCACCCAGGCGGTGATCTGCTCGTAGGAGACGCCCAGGTAGCGGCAGGTGCGGCCGTCGAAGCCGTAGCCGAGCATGTCGAAATACGACTCCGGCAGCTTGCCGGCGGCGTGCAGGCGGATTTTCGAGCACAGGCGGGCAAAGTAGAACATGCCCAGAGTCCGGGTATAGCAGCTGACAGGCGGCGGAGCTTCCATGGCCATAGCCTGCGCAACAGCCTCCGGCAGTGTCCAGCCAGCTTGCAGTCCGCGCGGCGGTCTGCGAAACTCCGCGATCATGGCCGCTGCCGGACGATTCATGATTCCCGGGTTCCCCGATCCGCCTGTGGGCCTCGCCGAGGAGGAGGTGACGCTGGTCTTTTCCCAGATGCTGCCGGGAAATCCCGGCCTGGGCTTCGTGCCGTCCTACCACTTCCGCATCCGCGCGAATGACGAGTGCACCGGACACATCAACCTGCGGATCGGCGAAACGGAGCACGTGCGCCTTTGCGCCGGGCACATCGGCTATGAGATCGAGCCGCGCTTCCGGGGCCGCTCGCTGGCGCTGAAAGCCTGCCGGGCGCTGGCGCCCTTCGTGCGGCGGTTCGTGCCGGAAGCGATCATCACCTGCGACCCGGACAACTGGCCGTCGCGCGTCACCATCGAGCGGCTCGGCGCCCGCTTTCTGAACGAGCTCCCCGTGCCCGCCACTGACCCGCACTACTTGCGAGGCTCGCGCACCAAGCGACGCTACCTGTGGCGGCCCTGAGGCCCGGCGACGAAAAACCCGCGATTCCCTGGGGAGAACCGCGGGTTCCGGAGGAGCAGGGTCTGGGTTACTTACGACGGCGCAGGATCATCCCCAGGCCGAGCAGCCCCGCCAGGGTGGCGGCGGCAGGCTCAGGCACGGTATCCAGGGTGAACTCGGCGATCGCCAGGGAGTCGGAGCCGCCGACGATGGTCGGAAACAGCACCTTGTAGGAGGTGTAGGCGGTCGAGTTCGGGAACACCGCCTGGTAGGAGGCGAGGTTCCCGGACGGCGCGGCCAGATTCCCGCCGGCGATGAAGCTCCAGTTCTCGGCCGTTCCCGTCGAGTTGTCATAGGAGCTGATCGCGTCGTTGGTGCCGAAGAGGATGTAGCTCGTCGGACTGCGGCCAGGGAACGACAGGTTGTCTCCACCGGTCCAGATCGTCATGGTTTGGGCAATCGAGGCACCGGAGGAAGGGGTCACGATCAACCCCGAGTTGTCCTTGCCGAAGTTCAGGTACTTGTCGCTGGTGCTGATGATGCCGTTGATGGCGGCGGCAGGATTTTCCGCCACCGGGTGGCGGCTGGCGCTGACAGGGGCGTCAATCGCCAGAGCGGTGGCATTCAAAAAGGCCGAAGCGCCCGTCCCGGCGGGATTGGCGAAGCCCGAGAATTCCGCGACCTGAACCAGGTTCGACCCCGCGTTCGTTGGGAAGACGACCTTGTAGGAGGAGTAGCTGGTGGCATTCGCGACCGGCACCACCGAGCTGACCGCTCCGCGGGTGGCGGGCAGTGAGATGGGGCCGCTGGAAATCAGCGTCCAGGCTTCGCCGGTCCCAGCGCTCTGGTTGGCGCTGGAGATGGCACTGTTGGTGCCGTAGATCTCGTAGCGCGTCGGATCACGGTCGGGGGCATCACCACCGGTGGTCATCGTGAAGCTCTGCAACGCAAACGGCGAGGTCGGAGTGGCGATGAAGCCGGTGCCGGTGCCGCCGGTATTGAGGTACTTCGAGGTGCCGATGCCGTCGAACAGCTTGCTGACCACCTCGCTGGCGGTGGGCGTGGCGCTGGCCGAGGCGTTGAGGTTCGGGTTGACGGCGATCGCGAAATCGCCGGGGGATATGATGTTGGTGGCGTGGGCTGCAGACAGGAGCGTCGCCACTCCTGCCGCGGCAAATGCAACGTGTTTCATCTGGGGGTATGCTGAGGATTAGGTTTTAACACTCTGAAAAAATGGGAGTTTCAGAGTGTTTAAAACTACACAGAATCCCCGGACCGTTTGCCAGAGAAATGTTGGCTTTGAGCGAATTAGAGCCGATATGCCTTTTGCGGCGGCGGATCAGGCCTCGGAAATGGGCCCGATCCTGTCGAGCACCAGCACCGGCCGGCCTTCCGTATCAGAGCGGTCCAGATCGATCGCCAGGGCCAGCTCCCAGTCGTTGGTGTCGTCGGAGTCCACCAGGGTCTGGGCGCATTTCCAGCGGCGGGTGGTGTCGTCGGAAAAGTGGCTGTGCTTGGTCGACCGCGCCTCGGGATCGAGCCGGATCCGGTCGTGCTCGTCGTAGTAGGCTTCACAGGCCTCCTCCAGCCGCTGGCGGGTCCACGCTTCGCCGTCCGGGTCGTTGGGCTCGATCGCCGCGAGCACCTCGGCGTAGTCGCCCATCGACAGCGGCTTCAGCAGGTTGAAGATCGCATTCCGCGTCGCGCGCAGGAACGCGGGCCGGTTGCGGGTGTAACTCTGCGGGTGCCGTTCCTGGACGGTCTTCTTCTCCTCCGGAACGTATTCCGGGTTCTTCAGCTTCTCCCACTCGTCCAGCAGGCTGGAGTCGACGTTGCGGAGCATCTCTTCGAAATAGGCTTCCGCCTCGATCAGTTCCTCGGTCTTGGCCGCCGGCGGCACGGTCTGGGACAGCACCTTGTAGGTTTCGGAAAGGTGGCGCAGCAGCACCGCCTCGCTGCGCTCCAGGCCGTAGGTCTTCACGTAGTCCTCAAAGGATTGCCAGTTTTCGAACATCTCCCGCGAGATCGACTTCGGCTTCACCGTGCCCTCCGCCATCCACGGCCGTCCGGCGACGAAGGCGTTGTAGGTGTCGTAGATGAAGTCCTTGCCCGGCTTCGGCCACTCGACCTTTTCCAGTTCCTCCATGCGGGCGTCGTACTCCACGCCCTCGCTCTTGAGCCGGTTGATCAACTCGCCCTTCAAAAGATCCACCTGGCGGCGCAGCACGGCGTCAGGGTTTTCCAGGATCGACTCGACCAGCGAAATCACGTTCAACGCGTAGTCGGGCGCGTCGCGTTCGAGCTGCGGGATCGCATCGATCAGGTAAAGCCCCAGCGCCTGGTTCATCGAGAAGTCGTCCTGGAGTTCGACGTTCAGTCGCACCTTGGCCGGGCTGCGCCTTTCGTTGAGCGGGATGATGCTGAGGATCTTCCCCTCCACCAGGCCGCGGAACAGCCGGAAGGCGCGCTTCTTCAGCGCCTTCTTTTTCGTCGCCGGCTCATGGCTGTCGCGGATGATTTTCCGCAGCGCCTCGCAGCCGTCCTCCTTCTGGCGGCTCAGCACGTTCAGCAGCACCGAGTGGTGGACATTGAAGCTGGAGACCAGCTTTTCGGACGGGGAGTCGATCAGTTTGCGGAAGCTCTTTTCGTCCCAGTTGACGAAGCCCTTCTCCGGCGGCTTGCGCTTCACGAAGCTCTTCTTGCCGGAACTCGCCGCCTTCTTTTCCAGGCGCAGGTTCTCGATCGTGTGCTCCGGCGCCTGGGCCACCACGTAGCCGACATTGTCGAAACCGCGGCGTCCGGCCCGCCCGGCGATCTGCTTGAAATCCCGGACGGTGAGAGTCTTGGTGCCGCTGCCGTCGTACTTGAAAAGCTGCGTGAACAGCACCGTGCGGATCGGCACGTTGACGCCGACGCCCAGGGTATCGGTGCCGCAGATGACCTTCAGCAGGCCGCGCTGGGTGAGCTTTTCCACCAGGATGCGGTACTTCGGCAGCAGCCCGGCGTGGTGGATGCCGATGCCATGGCGCAGCAGCTTCGAGACTTCCTTGCCATACGGGCTGCGGAAATTCGCGTCCTGCAGCGCTTCCGAAATCCGCTGTTTCTCCTCCTTCGAGCAGAAGTTCGAACTCAGCAGGTTCTGCGCGGTCTCGGCGCAGGCGCGCTGGGTGAAGTGGACCAGGTAGATCGGCGAGCGCCCGGCCTCGACCAGTTCGTTGACCTTTTCCTCCAGCGAGGTGTCGCTGTAGATGAACTCCAGCGGCACCGGCCGCTCCTCGGACTTCACCAGCGAGGTCGGCGCGCCGGTCAGGTTCGTCAGGCATTCCTCAAAGAAAGCGGTCTCGCCCAGGGTGGCGGACATCAGCAGGAAGCGGGCTTTCGAGAGCGTCAGCAGCGGGATCTGCCAAGCCGCGCCGCGGGAGGCGTCCGAGTAGTAGTGGAACTCGTCCATGATGACGTCGTCCACTGGCGCGTCGGCGCCCTCGCGCAGCGCCAGGTTGGCCAGGATTTCAGCGGTGCAGCAGATCACCGGAGCGCCCGGGTTCACCGTCGCATCCCCAGTGATCATGCCGACCTGCTCCGGGCCGAAGACGTGGCACAGCGACAGGAACTTCTCGTTCGCCAGCGCCTTGATCGGGACCGTGTAGTAGGAGCGGCGTTTCTGGCAGATCGCCTTGAAGTGCATCGCCAGCGCCACCAGGGATTTCCCCGAGCCGGTCGGGGTGTTCAGGATCACATTGCGGCCGTCGAAAAGATCGAGAATCGCCTGCTCCTGGTGGCCGTAGGGCTCGACGCCGGTCTCGATCAGGTAGTCGAGAAAGACGCTGAGGATCTCATCCGTCGAGGAAGGATCGGAGAGTTTCGCGGGGTCAAGCAGGGGCATCGGGGCCCGCACCATGGGGGAGCGGGCGGGAAATGCAAAGCCGCCAAAGCGAGTTCAAACCGGACCAGGGCTAGAAGATTGCTTCGAGGAGACAGAAGAGGATTTCAACGATGGCCCAGCCGCTTGAACTCTTGTCCTGATCGACCGGCATCGGGGAGTCCCAGGGAGTCTTCGCCATGATCGGACCGTGAACTCCGGGCCATTTGACACGCGAGGGCTGCGGCGAAGCCACCGGGAACCTGCGATCGCCCGGGCGGCGAGACATGTGAAGAGAAGGGGTGGTTCCGGGATTCATGACAGCGGCCCACTGGAGTTAATGGTGAAAGAACGCCCCTAAGATGGCGAACAGGACCTCAATTCCGTCCCAGATCCAGCCCAGGATTTCCAGGACCACCCAGCCCGATGCCGGCTCCGATCCTTCCTGAGGCGGGGGCAGGATCTTCGGGTCCAGCTTGATCGAACTGAGTTGCCGCAGCTTTTCCTCGGTATTCATAACAGCGAGTGGAAAACGGCTCTCAGAATCGCCAGGACTCCGTCGAAAAGGAGTTCCTCGAACAATACCCGCACGACCCCGCGAACCAGATCGCAGGTCTTTTCCAGTATCGTGCCGGTCAGAGTGAGGAGGAGAGCCACCCCTGAAGAAAACCCGAAAAAAAGGGCGGCGGCAATTGGAATGCCCCCGCCCCGAATCCACCGGCCGGACCCGCCCTCGGTCGTCACTCAGGCGGCCCGGTCGCTGCCGATCGCGATCAATGATCCTCTTCTTTGATGAACTTGCCGTGGCCTTCCTTCTTCTCGCCCTTGATGCTGTCGGCGAGGACGGCGACCTTGGCCAGGTCCTTGGCGATGAAGGCGGATTCCACTTCGCAAAGGGTCACGTAGAGCTTGCCCATCATGGTCTTGTACTCGGCCATGGCCTTTTCCTTGGCGGCCGGATCCTTTTCATCCTCAAGCAGCGCCGGGGCAAAGGCGAGAGCCTTCAGGACCCGCTCCTGGGCTTCGCGGGCGGACGCCGCACCCTTCACCGGATCGGTTTCCTTGCGGAAGCTCTTGTAGGTGTCATTCAGGGCCTCCATCTCCTTGCCGAGAGGGGTGTGATCCTTTTCGGCATGGGCGGGCAGGACGCTGGCGGCGGCCAGCAGGACGATCGGAAAAAGCAATTTCTTCATGCGTGCGGGCATACAGCTTGTCGCGTGCCGTCCTGTCAAATCTCCAGCGACGTTTTGGCCGCGGGAAAACGCGGGCTCACTTTCTCATTCACCCCGGCAGTCCGGCCAGTGCAGGATCGGCTCCGACGATGTCAGTTCCGACTCTCACCCCGATGATGGCGCAGTACCAGGCGATGCGCCGGTCCCTGCCCGATGATGTCCTGCTGCTCTACCGTCTGGGGGATTTCTACGAGATGTTCTTCGACGACGCCAAGGTCGCCGCCCCGATCCTGAATGTCGCGCTGACGAAACGGAACCTCATTCCCATGTGCGGCGTGCCCTATCACGCGGCCGACAACTACATCGCCCGGCTGGTGAAGGCGGGCAAGCGCGTGGCCATCGCCGAGCAGACCACCGAGCCGCAGCCGGGGAAAATCGTCGAGCGCCAGATCGCCCGGATCATTTCCGCCGGCTCGATCATCGAAAGCCACCTGCTGGACGCGGAGCGGGCCAACTACCTCGCCGCCATCTTCCAGACCGGCAAGCGCTTCGGCATGGCCTGCATCGACCACAGCACCGGCGAGTTCACCGTCGCGGAGTTCGCCGACCGCGCCCAGATGGAGGACGAACTGGGCCGCCTGACCCCCTCCGAGCTGCTGATTTCCGACGAGCAGATCGCCCTCTTCGGCGCGCTGAACGCCTCGCAGCCGTACGACGGCTATGCCTTCCTCTACGACCCCGCGCGGCAAATGCTGTGCGACCATTTCGAGGTCCACTCGCTCGACGGCTTTGGCTGCGGCGACCTCCACGGTGCGGTGGCCGCGGCCGGCGCGATCCTGCATTATCTGGTCCATCAGCTCCGCCGCCCCTGCGAGCACATCCGCGCCCTGCGCGTCCGCGAAAGCGAGAGCCACGTGCTCATCGACTCCGCTTCGCAGCGCAACCTCGACCTGGTCGAGTCGCGCGCCGGCCGCAAGCACACCCTGCTCGGCGCGCTCGACCGGACCCGCACCCCCATGGGCGCGCGCCTGCTGCGCGACTGGATCCTGCACCCGCTGCGCGACCGCGCGGTGCTCGGGCGGCGCCACGACTTCATCGCCGCGCTGCTGGAGCAGCCTTTCATTCACTCGAAATGCCGCGAGTCGCTTCAGGGCATCCGCGACATCGAGCGCACCGTCGGCCGGCTTTCCCAGGGCGCCGGAAATGCCCGCGACCTCCAGGCGCTGTGCATTTCGCTGGCCCACATCCCGACCCTCCAGGAGGACCTGGCGTGCCTGCCGCAACAGCCGGGCGAAGCAACAACGGCGGTCGGTTCCGGCCTGACGACCTTCCCCGAATTGGTCGCGACCCTGGAGGCCTCGCTGGCCGAGGAACCGCCTGCGAATCTGAAGGACGGCGGCATGATCCGCGACGGCCACTCGCCGGAGCTCGATGAACTGCGCCTGCTCTCCCGCGATGGCAAATCCTGGATCGCCAAGCTCCAGGAGGACGAGCGCGTCCGCACCGGCATCGACACCCTGAAGGTGAAGTACAACAACGTCTTCGGCTACTTCATCGAGATCACCACCTCGAAGCTCGCCAAGGTTCCGGACGACTACACGCGCAAGCAGACCATGTCGAATGCCGAGCGCTACATCACCCCGGCGCTCAAGGAGATGGAGAACAAGGTGCTGGGTGCCGAGGAGCGCGCCAAACAGCTGGAGTACGAGCTCTTCCTGCAGCTCCGCCTGGAGGTCTGCTCCTACCTGGGCGACCTGCAGAAAGCCGCCGCCGCCATCGCCGAAATCGACGTGCTCTGCGGCCTCGCCGAGACCGCCCGCCAGCATTCGCACGTCCGCCCGGTGCTGGAGGACTCGCGCTATCTGGAGATCGTCAACGGCCGCCACCCGGTGCTCGATCAGACCCTGGTCGAGGAAAAATTCGTCCCGAACGACAGCCTTTTCATCCCGGAGGAGTCGCGGGTGCAGATCCTGACTGGTCCGAACATGGCCGGTAAATCGACCTACATCCGCCAGGTCGCGCTGATCACCCTGATGGCCCAGACCGGCGCCTTCGTCCCGGCGGAAAGCGCCCGCATCGGCATGGTCGACCGCATCTTCTGCCGCGTCGGCGCTTCCGATGACCTCTCCCGCGGCCAGTCGACCTTCATGGTGGAGATGAACGTGACCGCCCTGATCCTGAACCACGCCACCGACAAGTCGCTGGTCATTCTCGACGTGATCGGCCGCGGCACCGCCACCTTCGACGGCCTTTCCATCGCCTGGGCCGTCGCCGAACACCTCCACGACGAAACCGGCTGCCGCACCATTCTCGCCACCCACTACCACGATCTGACCGACCTGGCCAACACCCGCCCCGCGGTGGCCAACTTCAACGTCGCAGTCCGCGTGTTGAATGAGGAGATCATCTTCCTGCGCAAGATCCTG